>DXZF01000172.1 GCA_019415425.1 Bacillota bacterium
GTGGACAACGTCGCCTCCATGGTGGTGTTTGAAAACGGGCAGCCCGCGCGCAAGGAGTACCGCCGCTTTAAGATCAAGACCGTCCAGGGCGCGGACGACTTCGCCTCCATGCGCGAGGTGCTCACGCGGCGCCTGCTGCGCGCCATGGACCCCGACGAGCAGTCGCAGCGCCGCTTTGGCCGCCTGCCGGAGCTGTTCGTCATCGACGGCGGCCGCGGGCAATTGAACGCCGCGCTGCGCGCCATGCACGAATTGGGGTTTGACATCCCCATGATCGGCCTGGCCAAGCAGATCGAGGAGATCTACCTGCCCGGCGTGGACGAGACGGTGGTGCTGGACCGCAAGTCGCCGGCGCTGCACGTGCTGCAGCGCATCCGCGATGAGGCGCACCGCTTTGCCATCACCTACCACCGCTCGCTGCGCGCCGCGCGCGACTTGCAGAGCGCGCTGGACGCCGTGCCCGGCGTGGGCAAGGTGCGCAAGAAGGCGATCCTGACGCACTTTAAGACCATGGAACAGATCAAATCCGCCACGCTGGAAGAGCTGTGCGCCATCGACGGCGTGGACCGCCGCACCGCGCAGAGCGTGTACGAGCACCTGCACGCGCAATCGTAGCGCGCCCGGGCCGTTCTAACGTACTTTTCACATCCGCTTCGCATTCCCTTTACCTTTGTGCGGTAAGATCAAACTGTACAAAGGGCCATGCGCTTGTGCGCACGGCAGAGGAGGAAGCGCCATGAAATTCGTTCATCCCAAAGAGCGCGCAGTTGGCAAACTGGTGCGCCTGGAATACCAACACGGCGCGCACTACCCCGTCTTTGCGTTTGAGACCCGCGGGGGAGAGCGCGTAGAGAGCCGGGCCAGGGGCGAACTGCCCATCGAAGAGATGCTTGCACCCGCGCGCGCAGCGGCGTTTTTGCGCCGGCCGCTGCCCATCGGCAACGTCTGGATCACCTACCGGGCAGACGCGCCCACGCGCTTTCACGCCGTCTACCTGTAGACGCGCCACGGGCCCCCCGTACGGGGGCCCATCTTCAAATGGAATCATATCCCAAAAGGGGCGGCACAGCGTTTGCTGTGCCGCCCCGCGCGTCTGTGCCGGCCGCGCGCCGATCAGGTGGCCAGGCGGTAGCTGTCGTCCACGTGCGCAAAGAGCGCCGCGTCGGCGACCGAGCCGTCCAGCAGTACCGTGTACCAGTGCCGCTTGTTCATGTGGTAGCCGGGAAAGTAGGCGCGATGGTCGATCAACGCCTCAAGGCGCGCCGGTTGCAGCCGCAGGTCCAAAATCTCCACCTGCGCATCCGATGCCAGGCCCAGCTTGCGCTTGGAAACCGTGAGCAGCGCGGCGTACCACTTGCCGGTATCGCGCCTGCGCCAGACGGCGTTGCGGGGAAACTTCGGCCACAAGAATTCCAGCTCATCGGCATACGCGTCGCGCACATGCGCGATCAGCGCCCGCGCCTGGGCAGATTGAAACACGTCTGCATCAAAGCACTGCGCGGCAATCTGCCGGAGCACCTCTTCGTATTGGCTGCGCACGCTGCCCACAAAGCGGCCGCTCGCGCGATCGACAAGGTGCAGGGTGTACGGCGCGCGCGAGACGGGGTCCCAGACCTCGGCCGTCATCTCGCCCTGCGCGCGCATGCGCACGGTCAACTGAAAGCCGCTCTCGCTCAGCGTCGTTTGGTAGACGTACTCCGCGCCGTCGGCCACAAAGCCGAAGCGGAGCAGCTTTTCCAGATTCACCTCTTTGTTTTCAAAAATCTGTTCGATGCCCTGCGCCATGGCGCGCCCCCTCTCTGCCGGAACGGCGGCTGTCTCCATTGTAGCACAGGCCTGCAAATGCGCGCAGGCCCGCGCCCGCCGTGCATGAAACAAAGGGCCGCGGCATATAGATGACATTCTCCCGCAAAACCCGGTGGCATGAACACGTGCGCCCATACATACCATGCACCGAATGGAAGAGAAGGGGGCGCACGCGTGAAAAAACGGAAGACGCAGCGGCGGATGCGGCGCAAGCTGCCGATGGATATGCCGCTGGAAATCAACCCGGGCGTGGCGCGGGGGACGCTGATTGGCAGCGGGCGGGCGTATGTGGAAAACCACGACGGCCTGTTGGAGTGTGCGCGCACCCGCATGCGGTTTTTGAGCGGGGAAAAGGAGATCGTGCTGGTGGGGCAGAACCTGCTGGTGGATACCGACGGCGCGGGCGTGGCGCTGATCACCGGCCGCATCTTTTCGGTGGCGTTGACAAAGGGGGAGGCCGATGGCTGAGGGACTCTGGGGCCGCGTGGCCGGCACCGCGCTGATCCAGCTCGAGGGCATGGGGCTGGAGCGGCTGTTGAACGCGCTGGAGCGCGCGCACATCCCGCTGTACGCCATCGACCGGCAGACGCGGCTGCGGCTGCGCGCCCGCGTGCGGCTGTACCAGCTCGGCGCGCTGGAGCGCATCGCGCAGGATTTGCACGTACACGTGCACGTCGTCCAGCGGCGCGGGCTGGCGTACCAGTGCCAAAAGCTGCTGGGGCGCCGGGCGCTGTTCATCGCGCTGTGCGCGTGCACGCTGTTGGCCGTGGCCAGCACGCAGTTCGTCTGGCACGTGCGCGTCACCGGATTGCCGCAAGAGCAGGCGGCGCGGGTGCTGCAGGCCGCGCAGTCGCTCGGGTACTGGCGCGGCGCGCTGTGGGGCAGGCTGGACGCCGGCGAGATCGAGCGGCAGATGCTGCTCTATACCGAGGACGCCGCGCGCGTGCTGGCGCACAAGCGCGGGGTGGTGCTGGAGCTGGAGGTGGTGCCGTTCACACAGGCGCCGGAGCTGTTCCAAAAGGGCCAGCCGTGCGACGTGGTGGCGGATTGCGACGCCATCATCGATTCCATCGTGGCGCTGGAGGGCACGCCCATGGTGCAGGTGGGGGACGCGGTGCACCCCGGCGACGTGCTGATTCGCGGCACGTTTGAGCGCAACTACGAAGAGGGCGCGCAGCGCTTTGTGCAGGCCCGCGGGGTGATCGTGGGCCGCGTCAGCGTCACCGGCACGGCCGAGGTGCCGTATGTGACCGAGGAACCGGTCGAGACCGGCAACCAGCAGCAGGTGCGCACGCTGCAGATCGGGTCGTTTTGCGCGCCGCTCTCGCAGCCGCTGCAGTTTGAAGACGCGATCTTGCTCTCGCAGTCGGAACAGCTGTTGGGCGCCACGGTGCTGCCCGCGCGCGTCGTCACAAGGCAGTACGCCGAGGTCAAGCGCGTCTCGCGCGTGCGCAGCTATGCCGAGACGGAGCGGCAGGCGCTCAGCTATGCCGAGGCCGATGCGCGCGCCAAGCTGCCGCAGGGCGCGCAGATCGTCAAAATCTCGCAGCAGAGCGTCGCGCAGGACGAGAGCGTGTCGGCCATGGTGCACCTGCAATACCTCATCCCCATCGGCAAGGAGCAGCTGGAGATGGACACCTCGCCGCTGCTGTCCGAGCCGCAGTGGTAGAGATGGATCATTGGGCGTTCTCCAATGAGAGCGCCCGATGGCTCAAAAACAATTTGAAAATGCCAAAATATCTTTCAATACATCATAAGACATATCTTTCAGAAGGTCGATAAATACATCATTAAGCATAAAAATTACTTATAATATCGTTTTATCATAAACAAAGAATGAATATCGTTCATTCTTTGTTGTTGAATCGTTTTAAATATACATTTAAACTGATGTTGAAAGGATGCAGAAAGGAGAAAGGCTGATGCAACGCACGGGAAAACACGTACTATTGGCCTGTGGGATGGCGTTTTTGTGCGCGCTGGCGGGCTGCGGGCGCACGCACGGCCTGCTGTCGGCACAGGATGCGGGCAACGCGTACATGCAGGATTACTTTGACACGCCTGGACAGGCGCTGGCGCAGGGGAGGTACTTTGAGGTCAAGGCGCTCTCGCACTACGTCCTGCACGGGGCGGAGGGGCGCACCTACGCGTACCGCCTCGTCATCGCGCCGCGCACCCGGCGCCCCCTGCGCAACGTCC
>DXZF01000173.1 GCA_019415425.1 Bacillota bacterium
GCGTACGCTCCCCTTTTGCATTTGCCGCTATTTGAATTTGCGCAGGTATGCCTGCAGCTCGCCGAACTTCTCCTGATACAGGTCCAATCCCTTTTGAATGGAGCGCTTGGCCGCCTCGTTGCCCTCAAAGCGATCCACCACGGTGGTCTTGCCCTCCAGGGTCTTGTACACCTCAAAGAAGTGCTTCATCTCGTCCACCAGGTGCTGGGGGAGCTCGCTCAGATCGCGATAGTGCGACATGGACGGGTCGTGCAGCGGCACGGCGATGATCTTTTCATCCATCTCGTCGTCGTCCACCATCGTCATGACGCCGATGGGGCGGCAATCCACCAGGCACATGGGCACCAGCGACTCCTGGCACAGGATGAGCACGTCCAACGGGTCGTTGTCCTCTGCGTACGTCAAGGGAATCAGCCCGTAGTTGGCCGGATAGTGCGTCGAGGTATACAGCACGCGGTCCAGCCGCAACAGCCCGGTGTCCTTGTCCAGTTCATACTTGTTCTTTGCGCCCTTGGGAATTTCCACTACGCCGACAAACTGCTCCGGCGTCACGCGGGCGGGGTCGGTATTGTGCCAGGGATTCATGCGAAACCTCCTTTGCAAGCGTGACGACCACGGGTTCATTGCACCGGGGCCGTCAATTGGTACTTACTATATAATTGAGTTAGTCTACCATCTTGCCGCATGGCCGTCAAGGCCTGTTGCAGCGCCTGGAACAGATCGTCTTCCCCCAGGCGCACGGCGAAGGCGTAGTTGAGGTGCCCCACGGTCTGGGGAGAGATCTGCAGCTCTGAGGAGACGATGAGGTTGAGCGCGCTGGTCTCGGCGCAAAAGGCGTGAATGGTGCCGCGCGAAAGCGCGTCTGTGGCATCGGGGTAGCTCGAGATGTCCACCACCGTGGCGCTCAGATTGTTGGTCGACAGATACGTGGTCAGAACCGTCTCCGCATTGGAGGAAGGGATGACGCCGATGCGGGTATCGGCGCTGCTCAAATCCACACTTTGCCCGCCGCGTGAAAGCAATGCAACCGGTTCCTGTGCATACGCATCGGAAAGCTGATATTTGCTTAAATTTACTTCATTAACGACGACCATGGCGAACAGCACGTCGCAGTTCTCCTGCTCCAACTGTGCGCGCGCCGTCTTGGGATTGACGCCCAAAAACTGTACGCTTCCCGTACCCAGGATGCTCTCACACAGCGCGGTGGCCAGCTCCGGCTCAAAGCCGCTGGCCGTTCCGTTGTCGTCCATCTGCCCATAGGGCGCGCGGTCGCTCTGGACGCCCACCACGATGGTGCCGCGTGTACGCAGCGTATCCAGCACGTTGGTAGAGCCGCTGCCCAGAAGGCGCGAAAGGATGGCGTATCCCCCTGCGCCCACCACGCACAGCGCCAGTACGATGCCCAGCGGCCCCCTGAGCGCCCGCCGGAGCGATTCTTTGGTAAAGCGGCGTGTGGAATGCGTGCGTCTTTTTGTCCGAGCGTGTTTTGCCAAAGCTTAGCCTCCTCTTTTGTGACCTACAGTGTACCAGACAACCCCCTGTATTGGCAACGGCAGCGCGATGAAGCATGCGTATCTGCACGGCCTGGCGGCGGGCAACGCGCAGGCGCTTGGCACCCGAAAAGCGCGGCTGCCCAAAATTAGATGCTACAAACGGAAAAGCATCGCAGGATGATTTTTGCTATACTTCTGAATCGGGGAGGTGACACTTCATGGATGCAGAAGAAAAGTGGGCGGCCGTTCTCGCAAACGATGCGCGTTATGATGGAAGATTCTTTTATGGGGTAAAGAGTACGGGCATATATTGCAGGCCCTCTTGCAAATCCAAGAAGCCCTCTCCCAAGAATGTGCGCTTCTTTGATTGCGCACAGGAGGCCGAATTGGCCGGATTTCGGCCGTGTAAGAGATGCAGGCCGGATGTGTTTGCCTACAACCCCGCCGCAAAGATTGCGGAGGCGGCAAAGGCGATCATAGACGAAACGTTTTCCGACCGGATCGAACTTCGGGAGAAATTGCACGCCATCGGGGTATCGAGAAGGCATCTGACAGAGCTATTTGAAAAACGCTACGAGATGTCGCTGGAACAGTATGTCCATCAGGTGCGCTTTTCGCGCGCAAAGGAGATGCTCACAGAGGGAAAACAGATCACCGATGTCGCGTTTGCGGTGGGAATGCAGAGCCCCTCTGCATTTACGGTGTTTTTTAAGAAGCAAGCGGGCATGTCCCCCTCAGAATACAGGGCCAAACAGGAGACGGAATCCCCGTATTGCTTTTGCCAGACGCCGATTGGAAGGCTTCGCATCGTTGAGAATGAAAAGGGGATTGCCGGGATTCGCTTTGTCGATCAGCAGCCGGCTGTCAAGGCGCCGACCGCAAAGGGGACGTATCTTGCGGATGCAACGGAACAGCTTCAGGCGTATTTTGCCAAGAGACGCACGGCGTTTGACGTGCCGCTCTGCCCGCTGGGAAGCGAATTTCAACAGAGCGTCTGGCGGGAGCTTCAGAACATCCCTTACGGCGAAACCCGCAGCTACCAGGACATCGCGCGCCGCATCGGCAAGCCCAAGGCAGCCAGAGCGGTGGGCATGGCGAACAACCGCAATCCAATCTTGATCATGATCCCGTGCCACCGGGTTGTGGGCAAAGACAATCGCCTGGTCGGCTATGCCGGCGGAATCGAGCGCAAACAATACCTGCTTCATCTGGAGGATGCAAATGACCCATCGGATATTGCCAAGTATAGACATTGAAAGCATTGATTTAGAGAAATGCTATTTCAACCCGGGCTGTGCCGTCAGCATTTACAAGCCGGAACTGCCCGCACAGATGCTTGCACTGTTGCACAAAAGCTTCGGAGCGGTCAAGCCCCACGCGATCTGCTGCCATCACAACCCCCGCCTGCCCGAAGGTGCGACGATAATCAACAACTGTGCCGGCTGCGACAGGCGGTTTCGTTCGGCATATGAGGGGATCCAGACCATTACATATTGGGAGATATTGGATGCACAAAAGGAGTTGAAGCTGCCGGATCATGCCGGATTGACGGTTTCCGTCCATGATTCGTGCGCCTTTCGCCAAAAGCCGCAGGTACATGCCGCTGTGCGGAGTATCTTAAAGAAGATGAATATCGAGATTGTCGAGTCGGAATTCTCTGGCAGCAAGTCGATCTGCTGCGGCGATTGCCTTTATCTGCACGTGCCGGATGAAGAGGTCGCACAATTCCAAAAGCGGCGAGCGGCCCAGATGCCCTGTGACGATGTGGTGGTGTACTGTATCGGCTGTGTCCGCTCCATGACGGTCGGTGGCAAGAACGCCCATTATTTGCCGGACCTGCTCTTTGATCGAAAGACGGCGCCGATGAATAACTCCCTCAGGGAGTATCATGGGGATTTGGAAGCCTATATACAGACGCACTGACGGGCAAGGGGCAAGCAGACAGATCCTTTTTGTAAAAACGTGGGTACAAAAATAAGACGGCTGCGCATCTGAACGCAGCCGTCTTATTGTGTACAATGTGGATCGTTTGATAGACAAAGAACCAACGGATACGGATGTAGCCGCGTCCTCAGTCCTGTACGTAGGGCAACAGGGCCACCACACGCGCGCGCTTAATGGCAATGGCCAGTTCGCGCTGGTGCTTGGCACAGGTGCCGGTCATGCGGCGCGGCAGGATCTTGCCACGCTCGGAGATATAACGGCGCAGACGATTGACGTCTTTGTAATCAATGACTGCGTTCTTATCTGCACAAAATGCACAGACTTTGCGCCTGGGCCGGCGTCCACCGCGCGGCCTGCGTTGCGGTCTTTCTTCCATGGGTTACCTTCCTTTCTTTTAGAAGGGCAATTCGTCATCGTCCAGGGCGTCGCCAAAGCTGGATTCCGTACCGAACGGAGAGGCAGCGTGCGGCTGCTGTGCCTGGACACGGGGTTCGCCACTGTTTTGAGATTGGTTCTGGCCGGCGCGCTCGAGGAACTCCACCTCTTCGGCGATGATCTCCGTCACATAGCGCCTGCTGCCGTCCTGGGCCTCGTAGGTGCGGTTTTGAATGGAGCCGCACACGCAGACCTTGCTGCCCTTATGCAGGTATTTTCCACAGTTTTCCGCCAGTGCGCGCCAGGTGACGATGTTGAAAAAGTCGGCCGGGCGCTCGCCCTGCGCGTTGGCAAAGCGTCGCTGGACGGCGATGGAAAACGTGCATACGGAGATGCCGCTGTTGGTCATGCGCAGGTCCGGATCGCGGGTTAAGTTGCCGATCAAGGTTGCTCTGTTCATCTGTTTACCCGCCTCTTTTCTCGCGTAAAAATAGGGGTGCGCTTACGCATCCTTGCGGATGACCAGAAAGCGCATGATGTCTTCACTGATCTTGAAGTTGCGCTCCAATTCGCGCGGCAGTTCCGGCGCGGACTGGAAATGCATCAGGATGTAGTGGCCTTCGGTCATGTCTTCGATCTCGTAGGAGAGCTTGCGCTTCCCCCAATCGTCGATCTTCTCGACCGTGCCGCCGCCATTTGCCACCAGGCCGGAAAAGCGCTCCACCAGCTGTGCGCGGGCTTCGTCTTCGACCGTGGGGTTGATGATGTACATCGCTTCGTCGTTGTTCACGGCGTTTCACCTCCTTTTGGACATTGGCCCCTCTTCGGAGCAAGGATTGCGAGTTATTATAGCACAGCCCCCTGCGACAGGCAAGGGGCGGTTGCACAAAAAAACGCGGAATACCGGGCGATACGGACGCGCTTACAGCAGGCCAAATTCGCTCAGCGGCCAGAGAATGCATACGGCCTGCCCCACGATCAAATCGTGTGAGACGGGCCCGTATTCGCAGCTATCCGAAGAGTTGGAGCGGTTGTCGCCCATGACGAATACGCTGTCCGCAGGGATGGTGACGGGCGCCATATCGCGTGGCCGTACGCCGTTTGCGTATAGATCCTCCTGCAATTTTTCGCCGTTGATGTACACTTCGCCGTTTTGAATCGAGATGGTTTCGCCCGGCAGGCCGATGACGCGCTTGATGAAGTATTTGCTGCGCCCCTCAAAGTGGCAGACGATCACCTGGTTGCGCTTGGGAAGGCCAAAGTAATTGCTCACCTTCTGTATCAGCACGCGCTGGCCGGTATGCAGCGTTGGCTGCATGCTGGGCCCCTCCACCAACAGCGTATCGAAAATGAACAGCCGCAGCAGGATGGCCACGGCCGCCACGATGGCACAGAACACGATGAACGATCGCGTTTCGCTCTTCTTTTGCGACGCAGGAGGCATTCCTTCCTGCGGCATGATGGGGGTTTCTTGCATCAGGATTCCACTTTCTTCACGCGCTTTTCAAACTCCGCACGGTCCAGCATGACGGTGCGCGCACAGGTCAGGCAGGTAATCTTGACGTCGGCGCCCACGCGCGTCACGCGCCAGCGATCGCCGCCGCAGGGATGTTTCTTTTTCAACTGTACGATCTGTCCGATGGCAATTTGCATGATCGCTCCCCCTCCCTTGCGCGCGGATGCGGCGCCGTTTAGCTCTCCTCCGTCACGGTACCGTCGTAGAGGAATTCCGTGACCATGTGGCAAAAGCGGTCGGGCTTTTCCTCGTGCGGCAAATGCCCGCAGTTGCGCATGATGGTCAGATGGCCCGCCGGCGTGGCGGCCTGGTACGGTTCGCTGCAAGGCGTTGCGGGACGCCAACGGTCCTCAGAGCCCCAGCAGTACAGCACCTCGTGCGGCAGCATGCGCAGGCGCGAAACCACTTCGCCCTCGTCAAAGTTCTGGATGCTGCGGCGCAGCACCTCGCGGCTCTCTTTGGAATCCAGCGTATCGTACACCTGTTGGATGTTGCGCTCGTCCAGGCACGTCTGGTCAAACATGCACCCGCGCAAAAACTTGCGCACGACGTTCTCCCCAAACAACAGGGCCGCCAATTTGGAGAACGGGCCGCTCATCATCTTGAACAGCAACGGCATCTCGGGCGTCAGTCCACCCGGGGCGATGCACACCGCGCGCCCTACGCGCTCGGGATAGTGCACCATGAAGTCGAGCGCGTACACGGCGCCGCTGCCCATGGCCAAGAGATGCGTCTGCCGGATGCGCAACGTGTTGAGCAGCGCCAGCAGAAATTCGGAATTCTCTTCAATGCTATACGTCAGATCCGGCTTGTCGGAGTACCCGTAGCCGATCATGTCCACCGCGACGACCAGAAAGTGCTCGCTCAACGCGTCGAAATTGCGGCGCCAGGTATAGGCAGACTGCCCGATGCCGTGAATGAGCAATAGGGGGTCTCCCTCTCCGGCCGCGGTAATGTGTACGCGCAACCCCTGGATCTCTACATATTCGCCTGTATGCTCGCCGTAGTAGAAGCGACGCGGCTGCGGATATTGTGGCATTCCAGGCTCCTTCCTTACAATCTGTTGCAATCGACAAACCATCCGGTTGCCCAGCGGTTTGTCCATGGACGCAATCGCATACGGCCGCTCACGACAGGCACATATGCGAAAATGCGTGCACAGCAAATAAACGGCTTCTGCACGCATCCATATTCTACATCATTGACGAAGCGTTTGCAAATCATACGTGGCGCCCATTGCGCCGGGCAATTTGTGAAACCGGGCAACTGCAGACAGCGTACGTCGGCGCACTGGCAACGTTGTGGCCGGCCTCGCGCCCCCTTTCGCCGCCGCGGCGCGACCGTACAAGAGGACGGGGGAGGGTTATGCCCTGTCTTTGGGGAGCTGGCGGCACAGGCGCTGCGCCTCCCGCATCAGCCGCTGCGGCTCGTTGCGGCGGGGATCCTGCGCGCACTGTTCGAACAGCAACTGTTTGATGCGCCCCACGCGCGGCCCGGGGCCAATCCCACACGCCCGCATGATCTGTGTG
>DXZF01000174.1 GCA_019415425.1 Bacillota bacterium
ATTCCATGCTATAATAGATTTATTGAATCTTAAAGGGGGATTTTTGTCTATGGCCAGTTTTCAACAACTTCTCCGCCAAAAAGATTGCATCTTTGGCCTGTTCGTCAACCTGAATGACCCGTCCGTCGTCGAGATGGCACATTTGGCCGGTTTCGACTTCATCCGCATCGATCTCGAACACAAGATGTACGACCCCGCCACGGTGCTCTCGCTCATCCGCACGGCCGATCATCTGGATATGGCCGTACAGGTGCGCATCTCGGATGTGAGCGAAGTCACCCGTCTGCTGGATGCAGGGGCGGACGGCATCGTCGTTCCGGGAGCCACCAGCGTTGAAAGCGTCCAGGAGGCCATTGACGCGATCAAGTACTACCCGCTGGGCGAGCGCGGCATCAGCGGCGATGCCCGCTGGCTGGACTACGGACAGTACCGGTTTATTCAAAAGTATCCGGAGGCCAACGACAATGTGGCGTTGATCCTGCAGATGGAAAACAAACACGCCATTGCGCAGATGGACGAAATTTTGTCCATGGAGGGCGTCGACATGATCGCCACCGGTCGCTACGATCTCTCGCAGGCGTTGGGGATGCCGGGGCAGAACCAGCACCCGGACGTGCTGGCGTTGGAGGAGAAGATCATCCAGAAGGCCATTGCGCACGGCAAAATGCCGCTCATTCTCGCGGGCAATGCCGCGCGCGTGCGCGAACTGCGCGAGATGGGCGTGCGTGCCATGACCGTCACACAGGACACCAAACTGCTGATGAACGGCCTGAAGCAGACGCTTAGCGAAATCAAAGGGGCGCTGTAAGCGCCAACGCACAGGAGGAAACGCCCATGCCACTGACCGCCCGACATGTCCGGGACTCGCGCACCACCCAAGTGCAAATCGTCATGAGCGAACACATCAACGGTTCCGGCCGCCTGTTCGGCGGCCGGTTGATGGAGTGGATCGATGTTGTCGCAGGGGTGACCGCGCGCCGCCACGCCCATTGCAACGTCTCCACCGTGTGTGTGGACGAGTTGGTCTTTAAGGCGCCCGCCTTTGTCAACGACACGCTGGTGCTCGTCGGGCAGGTGACAAGCGTGGGCCATACGTCGCTGGAGGTGCGGGTGGATACGTTTATCGAGTCCATGGACGGGGGAAAGCGCCTGGCCAACCGCGCCTACCTGGTGATGGTGGCGCTGGACGATGCGGGCAACCCCACCCCAGTGCCGGAGCTGTTGTGCGATACGCTCGAAGAAATCGCCGAACAGCAGGCCGGTCAGCGGCGCCGCGCGCTGCGCACCTCGCGGCCGTCGGTATAAGCGCACATCAGAAGGGGGGCGGAAAAGCAAGATGCTTTTCCGCCCCCCTTGTCTTTGCATTTGTGGCGCCCATTTCATGGGCCTTGCACAACCCTTGCGCCCCAAAACATTTCGGTTCCAAACGCCGCCATACATCCAAGGGCTTCGCGCGCTATCGGGGCGTCCCGATCGCCCGTGAAGGTGCCGCTGTAACCCCGCTTGTCGAGCTTTTTTGCGCGACGATCACGCAAAGGGGTTTTCCGTGGCATACAGTTGCCCGGCAGGGCGATTGAAGTCGATCTCGTCAATGCCCAGCAACCGCAACAGCGAAAACAGGTTCCGGCCCGCGTGTTCAAACAGCACACAGGCGTGGTGCGGGAAGTGCTTTTCCACCAGCACATGGCGGTAGAAGCGGTGCATCTGCGCAATGCCAATCACGCCAATGCCGCCAAAGGACTGCGGATCCACATCCAATACCTCGCCCTCTGCCACATAGCTTCTGAGCGCGCCATCGGCATCCCCCTGCAGGCGGAACAGCGTCATATCGCCCGGCACAATCGCGCCCTCCAGCGTACCGCGCGTAATGTCGGGTTCGCCCCCGTTTTCAAGTCCGCGATTCATGATCAACTGGTATTTCATCTCGCCCTTTTTCAGCCGCTCCATACACGTGTTGCCGCAATGGAACCCCATGAATACATCCGCTTCCGTGTACGGTGTCCTGGGCGCGATGCTGGCGTCAAACATCCCTTTGGGCACGGTATTGTTGATGTCCAGCAGCGTGACGCTGCTGCCCGTGAGCGCCGTTCCAATCATCTCGCTCAACGCGCCGTAAATATCCACCTCGCACGAGACGGGGATGCCCCGTTGTGTCAGTCGGGCATTGACATAGCACGGCACAAAGCCAAAGGCAGGCTGGAACGCGGGCCAGCACTTGTTGGCAAATGCCACCCGCTCGCTGGGCGCCACATGCGCCTGGGCCCAGTCCAGCAGTGTGAGCTCGTACTGCGCCAATCTGGGTAAAATGCCGGGCATGCGATTGCCCTCTCCCAATTCGGCCTCCATTTCCGCCACCACTTGGGGAATGCGCCCGTCGTCTGCATGTGCTTCAAAGGCCAGCAGCAAGTCCAGTTCGCTGTTCTCCTCCACCTCTACGCCCAGGCGGAACAGCGGCGCAATCGGCCCATTGCACGCAAAAAAATCCTGCGGGCGCGGGCCAAAGGTGATGATCTTGAGCCCTTTGACGGCCAGATACGCCCGGGCAATGGGCCAGAATTCCGACGCGATGACGGTTGCCAGCTGCTCGGCCGTGCCGACCGGCCGTTCGGGGATAAAGGCGTTCACGCCGCGCAGGCCCAGATTGTAGCTGCAATTGAGCAGCCCACAATAGGCATCGCCACGCGCGCTTTTGAGCACCTCGATCCGCTCTTCTGCAGCCGCCAGCACACATACCGGGCCGGCAAAATGCTGTGCCAACCACGTCTCGGGGCCCTCCGGCCCAAAATTGCCCAGGAACAGCACCAGCGCGTTGCAATTTGCCTGCTGCAATTCGGCCAGTGCGCGCTGGGCATCGGCATAGCTCTCGACGATGGTCGGCATGGCCTGTGCCTGCACCCCGCGTGCGCAGAGCGCCTGCACCAGCGCCTCTACGCGCTGCGCCGACAGGTCGATGGGAAAGCAATCGCGGCTGACGGCCACAATGCCCAGTTGGACGTGCGGGATCTGTTGCATCCTTGATTCCTCCTCTTCGGTCTTCATTGGTTTAGCCATGAAAGCGACGGGTACAGTCGCTGATACTGTGCAAACACATCTGCATACAGCGCGGCATCCGGTCCTGGTAGGGCGACGTCTTTTTCTTCACACAGCCGCGTAGCGGTGGCAAGGTCCTGGTACATCCCGCAGCCTACGCCGGCCAACAGTGCCGCGCCATACGCACCGCCCGCGCTGCTGGTCTCGGTGCGCAGCACGGGGATGCCAAATACGTCGGCCAGGATTTGACGCCAAAGGCCGCTTTGACTGCCGCCACCTGCCACGACCATCTCGCTGGGCGCCATGTATC
>DXZF01000175.1 GCA_019415425.1 Bacillota bacterium
GAATATTGGTCGCCAACCCAACCGCGATGCCGGATGCGCCGTTGACCAACAGGTTGGGAAAGCGCGCGGGCAGCATTTCCGGCTCTTTGAGCGTATCGTCGAAGTTGAGCGCAAACGGCACGGTATCCTTTTCGATATCGCGCAGCATCTCCAGCGCCAGCGGCGTCATGCGCGCCTCGGTGTAACGCATGGCCGCGGCTGAGTCGCCGTCCACACTGCCAAAGTTGCCGTGGCCGTCCACCAGGGGCGCCGACATGTTGAAGTCCTGCGCCATGCGCACCATGGCATCGTACACCGACGTATCGCCGTGCGGATGGTATTTGCCCAGGCAATCGCCCACAATGCGCGCCGACTTGCGGTGCGGCCTGTCGGGCCAGAGTGAGAGCTCCATCATGGTGTACAGTACGCGCCGTTGCACCGGCTTGAGCCCATCCTCTACGCGTGGGAGCGCACGCTCCATGATCACGAATTCTGCATACGGCAACATGGAGGTGCGCATGACCTCTTCGAGCGTGCGGTGATAGATGCGCTGCGCCGGCGGTTGCGGCGGCTGCCCATTGTCACGCCTGCTGGCCATGGATCATCCCTCCCAGTTTTTCAAATTCGTCTTCCCGGTTGAAATTGGTATGCGCAAAGATGTACAGCTTGCGCGGTTCCGGCTTGTCTCCCATCAGCAGCGTCACCAGATGCTCTGCCTCGGCCGCATCCTCGATGGAAACCTGAATCATGCTGCGCTTTTGCGGATCCATGGTGGTCTCCCACAACTGCTCCGGATTCATTTCACCCAGGCCCTTATAGCGCTGCAGCGTATAGCCCGTGCCGTACTGTGCGATCAGGCGCTGCAACGCCTCCTCGTCGTAGGCGTATTCGCTCTTCTTGCCCTTGCTGATCCTGTACAGCGGCGGCATGGCGATGTACACATGCCCCTTTGTGATCAACTCCCTCATATAGCGGTAGAAGAAGGTGAGCAAAATGGCGCGGATGTGCGCGCCGTCCTGGTCCGCATCGGCCATGATGATGATCTTGTGATATTTGAGGTTTTTCAGGTTGAAGTCCTCGTCAATCCCGGTGCCCAGCGCCGTGATGATGGAGCGAAACTCCTCGTTGGCCAGCACCTGCTCCAGGCGCTTCTTCTCGCTGTTGAGCGGCTTGCCGCGCAGCGGCAGAATGGCCTGAAAGCTGCGGTCGCGCCCCTGTTTGGCACTGCCCCCCGCGCTGTCTCCTTCGACGATGAACAGCTCATTCTGCTCTGCTTTGCGTCCGGTACATGCAGAGAGCTTGCCCACCAGCGGTGCCGCATCCAGTTTGCTGCGCTGGCGCGCAATGTTCTTGGCCTTGCGCGCCGCCTCGCGTGCACGGCTGGCCTGCGTCGCCTTTTCCACGATGGCCGTCACGATTTTCTGGTTGCGCAGATCTTCCAAAAACGCCGTCAGCGTCTCGCTGGTCACGGCTTCTACCGCCGTGCGCGCCTCGGGATTGCCCAGCCGCGTCTTGGTCTGCCCTTCAAACTGTGGATTGGCCAATTTGATGGAGATGACCGCCGTCATCCCTTCGCGGTAATCCTCTCCTGAAAAGGCCGGTGTCTTGTCCTTAAACAGGCCCGTGCGCTTGCCGTATTCATTCATGCACTTGGTAAAAGCAGCCTTAAAGCCGGTTTCATGCATGCCGCCGTCGGTGGTCGGAATGTTGTTGACAAACGAATAAATCGCTTCACTATAGCCGTCATTGTACTGCACGGCGATGGATACCACGATGCCGGCAGAGCGCCCTTCCAATAGGATGGGCGTGTCAAAGAGCGTATCGCGATCGGTATTCAGGTGGCGCACAAAGTCCACAATGCCCCCTTCGGAGTGGTACGAGATGCGCTTATCGTGCCCCTCCTGGTCCTTTGCGCGCTCATCGACCAGGTTAAACGTGGCATTGCGGTTTAAAAACGACAGCTCCCGCAGGCGGCGCGCAATGGCATCGAAGTGAAACTCCGTGGTTTCAAACACGGTATCGTCGGGCCAGAACGTGACCTTTGTTCCACGCCTGCGCGTGCGGCCCAAATTCTCCAGCGGAGTGACGGGCTTGCCAGAGACGACTTTGCCCGTCTGCTCATCCACATAGGAAGCATATGCCTGCCGGTACAGGATGCCGTTGCAGCCGATCTCCACGACCAGCCGCTTGGACAGCGCATTGACCACGCTGGCGCCCAC
>DXZF01000176.1 GCA_019415425.1 Bacillota bacterium
CTACGGCACAAGGCAATCGCGCACTGTGGAAATGGTTCGCTGCGGGGGCTGCCATGGGTGCGGTCCTCTTCGTATTGCTCTATGGAGTGGCGGTGCTGGATCCGACCAACGTAAACTGGCTATATGGTGCAGATCACGACCGGTTTCAACACCAGATCGGATTTGATTTCTATCGACAGGCACCCTGGTCATGGCCGCTGGGCGCAATGCCCAATTACTGCGCGCCTTCAGGGACCGCCATCGTGTTCACAGACTCCATTCCGCTGTTTGCCATCTTTTTCAAGCTGTTCAATTTCCTGCTGCCGGCATCGTTTCAATACTTCGGCCTGTTTGGGCTGTTCAGCTTTATGATGCAGGGAGGGCTGAGCTGCGTCATTTTGCAAAAGTCCATGCGCTCTCTGGCGTGTGCACTGCTGTGTGTGCCAATGTTTGTATACATGCCTGCGATCGTGTATCGCAGCTGGGGCCATCTGGCGCTTGGCGCGCATTGGGTGATTTTGCTGGCGCTGTATATCTGGACGTATCGGGAACGGTTTGCCTCCAATCGACGCTGCGCCGTGGCGTGGAGTGCCGTGTGCGCGCTCAGCGTGACCATCCACGCGTATTTTTTGCCCATGGTGGGCCTGCTCATGGTGGGATTTCTCATCGACGATTATCGCACAAACCGCGCATGGCGCCGTGTACTGGTTACGTTGTTCAGCGCTGTGGCTTCGACGCTGTTTGTCTTCTGGCTCATCGGAGGATTTGTGCCGGGAGAAGCGGGGGAGGGGCATGGCATCGGATACTACTCCATGAACCTCAATGCGCTGTGGAATTCCATGGGGTATGGTGCCCTATGGCCCGAATTTCCACTGGCGTTGGAAGGCCAATATGAGGGATTTTGCTACCTGGGCCTGGGCTGGATACTGTTGGTCGGGCTGGCGGCAGGCTGGAAGCTGTGCGAATGGATCGTTGACCTGCGCCGAGGCGCGTGGGATCGCGCACGGTTCCGCCGTGTATCTCGCGCCTATGGCGGCACATGGTTTGTATGCATCGTCTGTCTGTTCCTGGCTTTGGGCTGCTATGTGAGTTTCAACGAGACGATCCTGTTTACATACCTGCGGGACTTCTTTGCACGCTTTTTGTCGTCGTTCCGATCTACAGGACGGCTTTTTTGGCCAGTTGTCTATCTGATCACGTTTGGGACGGCGGCATTTTGGGCAAAGCGACTGCACAAGCGCCGTGCGTTGGCGATCGGGTTGGCCGTTGCGTGCGCGGTGCAAATGGTGGATCTCTCACCGCTGTTGTCTGTAGAGCACGATCGTCTACAGCAGGAGCTGTCAACGCCTGCCCAGCAGGTGCTATTGCATCCCTTGTGGCAGGCGTGTGCGGGCAAATACCAGCGATTGGCGTACCTGACGTACGCCTGCCCGGATTATCAGCCCATTGCCCGATATGCGGTGGACAACCACATGGAGATGACCAACGGCTACCTGGCACGCAAAAACTGGGAGGCCATGGAACAGGAAGTGCAGCGCTACCAGGCCCAACTGCTGTCAGGCACACTGGAGCAGGGAACCATGGTGGTGGTATCGCAGGACAAGATCTTTTTTGATTCTGCGTTGACAGACGATACGCTGGCGCACTTTTATGTCGATGGGTATCATGTGATTGTGCGCAAGGACTCGCTCAATTGGCAGGCATATGCCGATGCGCTGTATCAGCCGTAAAAGAGGAGGAATCGAGATGGAGGAGAAAGGGCGAACACAGGCAAAGCGGCCGCTGCTCTCCGCCGTCGTGCCCTGCTATAATGAGGAAGAGGCGCTGCCGCTGTGTTACCAGGCGCTGTGTGAAGTGGCCGAACAGATGCCACAGGTACAATTTGAATTCTGGCTGATCGACGATGGCTCGTCGGATAGAACGAGTGACGTGATGCGTGCGCTGCGAGGGCAAGACGCGCGGGTGCACTACGTGCTCTTTTCGCGCAACTTTGGCAAGGAGGCAGCGCTGTACGCCGGCCTGGAGCAGGCCAGGGGCGACTACGTGTGCGTGCTGGATGCAGATTTGCAGGACCCGCCGTCGCTGTTGCCGCAGATGTACGCGGCCATCGTCCAGGAGGGATATGACTGTGCGGCGACGCGGCGCGTCAGCCGCAAAGGGGAGCCGCGCATCCGCTCGTTTTTTGCACGCCGTTTTTACAAGCTGATCAACAAGATGTCCAAGGCGGAAATTGTGGACGGCGCGCGCGATTTCCGGCTGATGACGCGTCAGATGGTACAGGCGGTGCTCTCGCTTTCAGAGGTCAATCGCTTTAGCAAGGGCCTGTTTGGCTGGGTGGGTTTTCGCACCAAGTGGATTGCATACGAGAACGTCGAACGCGTGGCGGGAAAGACCAAGTGGTCGTTCTGGCGGCTGTTTCTCTATTCGCTTGAGGGCATCGTGGCCTTTTCCACCGTGCCGTTGGCGATTGCCTCGTTGTTCGGGTTGCTGTTTTGCCTGATCGCGTTTGTCATGATTCTGATCATCGTCCTCAAGACGCTGATCTGGGGGGATCCGGTAACGGGTTGGCCGTCGCTGGCGTGCATCATTTTCTTTGTGGGCGGCATACAGCTGTTCTGTCTGGGCATCGTGGGACAATACCTGTCCAAAATGTATCTGGAGACCAAAAAAAGGCCGATCTATATTGCAAAAGAGGTCGTTTGAGCATATGCTAAATATGCATTCGCCTGCTTTGGTTCCAAGGCAGGCGTTCTTTATCGCGGGATGAAGTGGGGATGTGCGTATGACAAAGTGGATTCTACGGCTGTGGGTCAAAGATGTGGACCGCATGCAGGATCAGGATGTGCGCGAGCGCTGCGGCGTGGTGTCGGGCATGGTGGGCATCGTGCTCAACCTCTGCCTGTTTGCGGCCAAATTGTTGGCCGGCCTGTTGACTGGCTCCATCGCCATCATGGCCGACGCCTTCAACAACCTTTCGGATGCGGGATCCTCCATCATCACACTGGTTGGGTTTAAAATGGCCGGCCGTCCGGCGGACCCGGAGCATCCGTTTGGCCATGGCCGCATCGAATACGTGGCGGGGTTTGTGGTATCCATGATCGTCATCCTGATGGGCGCCGAGCTGCTCAAGAGTTCGGTCGAGAAAATTTTTGCGCCTGAAACGGTGGCGTTCAGCTGGATATCGCTGGGGATTCTGGTCGCCTCGATCCTGGTCAAGGGATGGATGTGCCTGTTCAATCGCAAATTGGGCAAGCTGATCGATTCCACGGCCATGCAGGCGACGGCGATGGATAGCCTCTCCGACGCGGTGGCCACGACAACGGTCGTGATCGGCATTGGCATTACGCAGTGGACGGGGTGGTCGGTGGACGGCTACACCGGCCTGATCGTGGCGCTGTTTATCCTGTATACCGGCGTAAAGACGGCCAAGGAGACGCTCAGCCCGCTGTTGGGGGAAAAGCCATCGCCGGAGCTGGTGGAGCAGATCAAGCGCACGGTGCTCTCGCATGAGGACATCATCGGCATCCACGATCTGATCATCCACAATTACGGCCCTGGACGCAGCATGATCTCGCTGCACGCAGAAGTGCCGGCAGGGACCGACGTGATCAAAATGCACGACACGATCGATATGATCGAATACCAGTTGCGCGATCAGTTTCACTGCGACGCGGTCATTCACATGGATCCCATCGATCTGGACGATGCGCGCACCAACGCCATGTACCGGCAACTGGCGACGATGGTCAAATCCATCGATCCGTCGCTCTCCATTCACGATTTCCGCATGACACAGGGGCACTCGCATACCAATTTGATCTTTGACCTGGTGGTGCCGTACCGCTTTCGCATGACAGATCAGCAGCTCAAGGACGAGGTGTACGAGAGGGTGCACCAGTGGGAGGGCACATATTACGTGGTAATCAATATCGACCGGCTGTACGTATAGGAGGGCGGACGCATTGCACGGCACAGATGAAAACAGACGGGCGCATCAAACGCTGCAGGACTGGGTGGAAAAGGCGCATAAACTGGTGTTTTTTGGCGGAGCGGGCGTGTCGACGGAGAGCGACATCCCGGATTTCCGCAGTGTGGACGGGCTGTATCGCCAGCGCTACGCCTATCCGCCCGAAGAGATTTTGAGCCATGAATTCTTTTTGCGCCATACAGAGGCATTTTTTGCATTTTACCGGGACCGGATGCTTTACCCCAATGCCCGGCCCAATGCGGCGCACAGGGCGTTGGCGCAGTGGGAGGCGCAGGGTAGGCTGGCGCTGGTGGTCACGCAGAACATCGACGGACTGCATCAGGCGGCAGGCAGCCGCAAGGTGGTGGAGCTGCATGGTTCCGTGCATCGCAACACGTGTATGCGCTGTGGAAAGACGTATGATCTTGCGTCGGTGCTACAGAGCAAGGGCGTTCCGCGGTGCGCATGTGGCGGCGTGATCAAACCCGATGTGGTGCTCTATGGGGAATCCCTCAACCAAAACGACCTGACGCGCGCCGTGCAGGCCATTGCACAGGCAGATGTGCTGATCGTGGCGGGTACATCGCTCGTCGTCTATCCCGCGGCGGGGCTGATCGATGCCTATCGCGGCCAACAACTGGTGCTGATCAACCGCGACGCCACGCCGGCCGACGGCCGTGCCGACTTGCTGCTGCACGAAAATGTCGCACAGGTGTTGGGCGCGCTGCACGTGGACGCATGAGCCTGTGCTTTGGATGCCGGTGGAGACGGCTTGCGTGCACGGGGCGTCAGA
>DXZF01000177.1 GCA_019415425.1 Bacillota bacterium
GGTATTGATTCAAAACCGGCGTGCGCGCCACGAGTACTTCATCGACGAGACGCTGGAGGCGGGCCTGGTGCTCTACGGCACCGAGGTCAAGTCGTTGCGCCAGGGGCGTGCCAACCTGCAGGACAGCTTTATCACCATCAAGCATGGCGAGGTGTTTGTCGTCGGGTTCCACATCAGCCCGTACGAGCATGGCAATATCTTCAACCGCGACCCGCTGCGCGACAAGAAACTGCTCTTGAACCGGGCAGAGATCCGCAAGCTGCAGGCGCAGACCATGCAAAAGGGCGCGGCGCTGGTGCCGCTGTCGGTCTACTTCTCCGGCAACTATGCCAAGATGCAGATCGGCGTCGGCCGCGGCAAAAAGCTGTACGACAAGCGCGAGGCGCTCAAGCAGAAGGACGACAAGCGCGAGATCGAGCGGGCGTTTCGCCAAAGGCAAAAGGCTTGAACCCGGCCGGGCGGAAATGCTATAATCACATGTACCAATCCTGGGGATGTAACGGTTTCGACGGGGACACTTGGGGCATGGTAAGCGAGCCGCAGTTGCCAGAACTGCGATAAAAGCTGGCAAAAAAATAAACGCGAACAACGAAGAATTCGCTCTCGCAGCGTAAGCTGTGACGTCCGCTTCACCATTCCCGCCGGGTGAATGCAGGGCGCCAATGAGGCGGGGAACAGGCCCCGGAAAGCTTTGACCGGGTGCCCGCAACATGAAGCTACCGAGCGTAGGATCTTGCAGGCGTAGAGCCTACGTAAGGGAATAGGAAAGCACCTGCTGCGCTCGGAGAAAGCCATGGTCTGGGGTTTTCGGACAGGAGTTCGACTCTCCTCATCTCCACCAGCGGCAAGCTGCCGCATCCAATACCGCAATTTGCTCAGGTAGATTGCGGTATTTTTGTTGCTTGAAAGGGACACCCATTCCGGTTATCTGTACTACTTTTAAAGCTATGTTTCGGGTTTTTGAAATACATTTTTGGTTTGACAACTTCGATATTCACATTTTGCTGCAAATTTACCATCGCATATCTATGATTTATGCTTGTGAGGTGTTATCATTTAATCAACTCTTATCTGGAGGATTGCGATGAGAAACGAGCGGACCTGGCAGCCCTATCTGTATTCATTGATAACGATCGCCTGTACATTTCTGATTGGGCAAATCATATTGTGGTTCACGCCGGACAACGCCGATCCGTGGTCGTCTGTGCTCTTCATCTTTATGAACCTGCTTCCCCTGCTTATGGCCTTTGCGTTTACGTGGATATCCGGCGAAATCTCCGGGGTTGGGCAGTTTGTCAAGGAGGCGTTCACCTTGCGTGAGGCGTGGTATGCCTATGCCGCTGCGCTGGCGGTGCCTTTCGTCTACTACGGTGTGTCTACCGCGCTGGGGAACGTCACCTTTACCGGCGCTTCCCTGGGAGCGGCGCTCGCTTACTTTCCCTGGGCCCTGCTGCAAGGCGGCCTGGAAGAGGTGGGTTGGAGATGGTACCTCCAGCAACGCCTGGGCCCTCAAAAGAGCTTTGTGTTGAAACTGCTGATCCTCTCTTTGATCTGGTTTGTGTGGCACTTCCCAATTTACCGCCTTCCCTGGATCACGGCGGGCTCCTCCAACTACGTGATTTCCTACCTGATGATTCTGGGGAATACCTTTACGCTGGGGGCGGTAAAAGAATTTTCCCGGGGTTCCGTTCCCTGCATCCTCTCGCATATGCTCATCAATACGGGGGCGGTTCTGATGTTGGTGGGCAGTGATCTGCCAAGGGTAGCGCTCCTGGCCGGGGTAGAGATGCTGGTTTCCCTTTTGGCCGTATCCCTGTTCAAGAGCAAACATAGGAAGCGCTGTTTGACATGAATGCGCCTGCCAAAAGGGTTCATCGAGCTCACCATGATGGCTGCTTGCAAAAGAGCACCGAAACTTCGGTGCTCTTTCATGTCAGATCGTATTCCGTGCTGCCTGGGAGAAGGTGCGCACCAGATTGGACATGCTGTACGAAGTGACGTTTGCATAAACGGCCTCACTTTGACATTTGCTTACAGATCTCTTAAAATATAGGTATCTGAACACGGACGGTCGGGCGCAGGCGCACAGGGGGGCGTAGGCGTCCAACCGGATAGGTGGGGCGCAGGGCGCCTGAGCGGGTTTCAAGGCGCGCTTTTTTTATTGCACCCATCGTGGGGCGATCGCTTTGGGCGGCCGTGGCTCCTGGGGGAGGGGAGATGGCCGCTTTTTTGAAAGTGTGTAGAGAAGAGAGAAGGAGGTCTGAATGAACAGCATATGGAAAAAACACAAAAACCAACTCTGATCAATGATTTGACCCAAGGCAGCGTGCCCCGGCAGCTGATTCTGTTTGCCACGCCGCTGGTGCTCTCGGGCCTATTGCAGACCGTGTACAACATGGTGGACATGGTGGTGGTCGGCCAGGTGGTGGGCAGCGAAGGGCTGTCCGCCGTATCCATCGGCAGCGATGTGCTGCACTTTCTGACGTTTATCGCCATGGGCTTTTCCAACGCCGGGCAGGTCATCATCTCGCAATTCATCGGCGCCGGCCGGCACGAGCAGGTCAGCAAGCTGATCGGGACGATGTTCACCTTTTTGCTCTCCTGCGCGCTGGTGATGAGCGTGGTGTGCCTGTTGCTCAGCGAGAACATCCTGCTGTGGATTCAGGTGCCGCCCGAGGCCATGGGCCATGCACGCGGCTACGTGGTGACGTGCATCGTCGGCCTGGTGTTCATCTACGGCTACAATCTGGTCAGCGCGATCCTGCGCGGCATGGGCGATTCCAAGCACCCGTTTTTGTTCATCGCGGTGGCGGCGGTGCTGAACCTGGTGCTGGACCTGCTGTTTGTGGCCGTGTTCCACTGGGGTGCGTTCGGCGCGGCGCTGGCCACGGTGATCGGGCAGGCCGTGAGCTTTTTGTGGGCGCTCGCGTTCCTGTACAGGCGCAAGGAGTCCTTTGGGTTTGACTTCAAGCGCGAGAGCTTTCGGATCGATCGCAGCGTATTTCGCCCGCTGATTCAGCTGGGCGTCCCCATGGTGTTGCAATCGGCGGCGGTGTCGTTCTCCAAGCTGTACGTCAATGCCTGGGTCAATTCCTACGGCGTGATCGCCTCGGCCGTGACCGGCGTGGGCAACAAGCTGCAGACCATCACCAACCTGTTTGCACAGGCGTTCTCCACGGCGGGGGGCTCGATGATCGCGCAGAACATCGGCGCGGAAAAGTACGAGCGCGTGCCGCACATCATCGGCACCGCCATCGTGATGGACGGCGTGGTGTCGCTGGCGCTGGCCGCGATCACGCTGCTGTTCCCGCGCGCGGTGTTCGGGCTGTTCACCAGCGAGCCGGCGGTGCTGGAGGTGGCGATGACGTACATCCCCGTGGCGCTGCTGGGCTACCTGGGCTGCGTGCTGCGCTCGCCCATGTTCTCGCTGATCAACGGCTCCGGCAACGCCAAGCTCAACCTGTTTGTGGC
>DXZF01000178.1 GCA_019415425.1 Bacillota bacterium
TGTGTGGCCAATGCATTTGAAGAATTGCTCATGGAGCGCACGCCACGCTTCCACAAGGCGGTGCGGCACGTGTATGACACCTATGGCTACCCGCTGAGCAAGCACATCCGTACGCCGCTCGCGGCGGACATCGTGTACCTGTGCATGAAGCCGTTGGAATGGTGTTTCGTTGGAACCCTGTACCTGTTGGATCGCGATCCCGAAACCCGGATTGCCTGGCAATACCTGCCGCTTGACGCACGTTCACACGTCACAAAAGCGGGGTCCATGCAAAGAGCCGCATCGGCGCCAAAAGGCGCTGATGCGGCCCGTGGATAAACGCTGTGAATCCTTTCCCCATGTCGGGGAATCGTACGTGCCAGGGCGCTGCAAGGTCTGCCTTTACGGCTGGGCCAGCAGCGACGGTCCGATGACCATCTCGATTCTTCCCATAGAGCCCGGCGCGATTTCGTACTTTTCAAACACCGCAACGACCTGCATGTCTGCGTCGATATAAAACGGCTGATCCGGTCGGATGCCTTCAAACCGTCCTTCCTCTTCAAAAAAATCTTCGCCATTGCGTATGCGTGCATCGATCTGTGCACGAATAGATTCGTTCATCACCGCTTCATAGTCCGGGCCCAGCACATCTTGCAGCGTCAGTTCCTTGCCGGTCTGCAGATCGATGTTGTAATAGGTGTACTCGGTATAGGCGCTGGCCATCGTCTCGCATTTGGACAGTTCAAAGGAAACCACCTGTTCGTTGCTGCACAGGACCCTGTAGTCGATCTCCACGGAAATGGGCACAAATTCCTCCGGTTCCCCGCCCGTTTCGATAAAGGCCGTGCGATACATCTGCGCACGCGATTCGATCTCCTGCACCATAGCGTCCACCTTGGCGCGGATTTCATAGTTGATGCGCCGTTCCAGTTCATCGTTCTGATCGTAGTGGAATTCCGGGATGCGCACGCGCACGCTCTCGGCCTCGTTTTCAATTTCGTACGATCGGAACGTGAGTACTTTGGCTACGCTGCCCCAAAACGGCACATCCTCCATGCTGTTGGCAAAGGCTGCATTGGTGTTGAGCAGCAGGACAAAAGTCGCACACATCCCCAATAAGATGGAAGCGCAGTACGGCACCAGCCGCGCAGTGCGGCGCTGCGGTGCCGGCACACTGTCGATGGCCGTCTGTACGCGCCCGGACAGCGCTTTGGGAATCGGAATCTGCTGGTACTGCTCTTTGGCCCGTTCCATCGTATTCATCCGGCGTTCTCTCCTTCCTTGGCATCCTGTGCGATGAGGTCGCTTTGTTTGAGGACGTCGAGCGCCTTGTATAACCTGGTCTTGACGGTGCTCAGGTTGGTGCGCGTTACCTTTGCCACCTCTTCGATTTTCATATCCTCAAAGAAACGCAGCAAAATGACCGTGCGCAATTTGGGCGGCAACGCCTGTACCGCCTGCCATACGTCCATTTCCTGTGCCGTATCGCGCTGCTTGCTCTGTAGGTTCTCCATGTGGCTCTCATCGTACACATAGCGCTTGTTCTTGCGCAGATACGTCAAGCTCTCATTGACAAGAATGCGGTAAAACCATGTGCGCATCGTCTCCACCCTTCGCAACCTGTGCACATTGGATAACGCTTTGACCACTGCTTCCTGTACGATATCCATGGCCGCATCGGCATTTTTGACATAGCCAAACGCCAGGCGGTAAAACGCCTGCTGGTTGTCTTCGATATATGCGACGAGAACTGCACGCCGCTGCTGGGCTTCACTCAATACCATGGTTTCCTCATTTTCCGGGTTTCGTTATTGGAACAGCGCGTCGATCTCTTCCAGTGCGCGCTCATTGTCGCTATGGATGCACAGGATCACCGTATTCCCACGCACACACAGGACGGGATTGGCCAGCTTCTGCATTTCCTGCGGTACATAATTTTCAAAACCGCTGCGCAATTCCGTTACGCGCGCCTGTGCGGCCTGCAAAATCCGTTCCACAGCCTCGTCATCCGTCGCGGTGAATACGGCCACCTCTTCTGCCGTCGCACCGGTGCTGGCATAGACACATTGTGCGCTGACGTCCTCCTGCCGGATATTGTACAACAGCGCGATCGCACCGTCATCCAATCGCGTGAGCGTATCCTGCCATTCGAGCGCCTGCTTGAGCTGCTCCGCCGCCTGTACGGGATCCACCTCTTTGCCCGCATGGGCGGTGCACCCCGTGCACACCGCCATCAGCATTACAGCCATCCCCAGCCATATACCCAGTTGTTTGATTCTCTGCATATCCTGTCTCCCCCTTTACTATCGGCTCGTCTTTTGCCGTAAATAGTCCGTCCATTTTTGGCAATACGCCTTGTTCAAATGCACGCCGTCCGTCGTCGCCTCTTCGGGTAGCGCACCGTCTGCGCCGCGCACGGCCTGTGCCACATCCAGATACTGTACGCCTTCACGCTGAGCCATCTCGCGGATGCGCGCATTGTAGTCATCGATCTTTTCGTTGGTATACACATCACTGCTCTGCGATTTCGCCCGGGTGACCGGTAGGATCGATTGCACGTAGATGGTGGCGGAGGGCTGGGCCTGTTTGAGCTCACGCACAAACGTCGTATAGTGCGCAATAAATTGATCGCTGTGCACCCACCCCAATTCGTTGACGCCCAGCATCACATATACCCGCTTATACTGTCCCTCGGCCATGGCCTGCCCGATGGTGATCTTCTGGCCATCTGCAGTTGTCACCGCGGGCTTGGTAAAGATCGTATTGACCATCATGCCTTTGGCAGTGAGAAACTTTGCCTGAAGGCCCGCGTACAGTTTGAGCCCCTCTGTGCGCGAATCGCCAATGAACAGCGCATCGGCAAATTTGTCTTGCTGCGCATCCGATGCCAATGCCCCTTTATCCTTGTTGGCAGCCACTTGATCTGTCGCTGCCGGGGACGCAGCTGGCGGCGTCTGTCCATCCGCCCGCGCTTGCAGGGCCGGCTGCTCTGTCGCGACCGGCGCCTTCTCTTGCTGGCTTTCACCCTGCTTTGTCAGGCGTTGCGCCATTACAGTGCCACCCACATACAACAGCGCACAGATGCACACCAGGCTGATTGTGCGCCATGGATGGCGAATTCGATATCTTTTTCGATAGGATCTGCGCTCATAACGGCGTCTGACACCCATCCGCATCTCAGTTGCTCCTCTTCGGCCTTTCGTTTTTCGGTACCACCTGTCAGACGGGAGCAGCTGCCAAAAAGTTTGCCTTTTTGACACAATGCGCAAATTTTTTACAACCTTTTTGCACCGCTGGTGCGCGTTCCGCACTCAAAGCGGGCCGTGTGCCACTGTGGGCACATTGCGTATCATCGCCGTAGATCGCTTCGCCCTCACCGGGCCATTTCCACATTTCCCGCGGCAGAGCATGGCCATATCGCCGTTTGTGCCAACGCGCATGGGGTATAAAAAAAGCAGTCCGGGACTGCCTTTTTCATGGAATGCATGTGGTTCAATTGCTCCGCCCATGTACTCTATACGCACTGCACCGTGTATCCATTCCGAAATGAAAAACACCAACGCTTCAAGCGTTGTCCTGTGCCCATCCGATATACGCCTTGAGCGCGGTGGGCATGGCGAGATTCAACATCTGCTGTGCAGTTGCCCACTGCATGCCGCTCGGCGCATCAAAGCCGGGCGTATGCGCATGCATGCCCTGCATCTGCCAGACGATGTGCGTGAACACATGTCGCGCCTGGATGCCTTCTCGCAGCGTCGACAGATCGACGCCCCACGCCTGCAGCTGTGCGCGCAGCGACGCCTCATCGTCAAACCCGGGAAACTCCCACAGGTTGTGCAGCAGGCGTTCCGTGCGCCTGCGCAGCAAAAAGGCCCCTTGTGCATTTTGCAACAGCAGCACGTAACGCGGCTGCACGCGCGGGGCACGCGCCGCCGACTTGACGGGTAGCTGTTCTTCCTTGCCCTGCTCGCTCGCGCGGCACAGCGTACGCACCGGGCAGATCAGGCATTTGGGCGAAGTGGGCAGGCAGATCAGCGCGCCCAGTTCCATGACTGCCTGCGTAAAGATGGAGGGGGTGGACCCACGCATGACTTCGCGCACGTGTTGCGCCATCGCCCGCTGCGTCTGCGGCTTTGCGATATCGCTCTCATCCGCCTCGATGCGTGCAAATACGCGCAGTGCATTGCCATCGATGGCGGGCTCCTCAAGGTCATAGGCGATGGAGAGAATCGCACCCGCCGTATACGCGCCAATGCCGGGCAAACCCTCCAGCGCCTTGCGCGTGCGCGGCAACTGCCCGTCAAATTCGCGCACGATGCGCTGCGCCGCCTTGTGCAAATTGCGCGCGCGCGAATAATAGCCCAGGCCTTGCCACGCGCGCAGTACGTCGTCCTCCTCTGCCGCGGCCAGCGCCTGTACGGTGGGAAACCGCTGCACAAATCGCTCGTAGTACGGAATCAGCGCCGAAATGCGCGTCTGTTGCGCCATGATCTCACTGATCCAGATGCAATACGCATCGCGCGTCTGGCGAAACGGCAGCTCCCGGCAATTTTCCACAAACCAGTCGCACAGTGCCCGCGCAATCTGTTCGTTGCGGCGTTGCGAATCATTCACAGCGTTCCACCATTGCCCCTTGGTTGTCGGGCGAGAGCGCCATCACCTGCCAGCTGCCATACTGTTGCAGGCACGGCTCCATCGATGCGATAAATCGCTCGACCTCTTCTGTGCGGCACAGCGCCATGAGCGTCGGGCCTGCGCCCGACAGGTAGCCGGGGCAACCCAGCTGTGCACACTGGGCCATGATCTCGTCAAAGCCTTGAATCAACGGCGCACGGTACGGCTGGTGAAGCCGATCCTCCAGCACGGAAAAAATGCCGTCGATCTCCCCTCTGGCAAAAGCGGCGGTCAAATAGCTGGCACGCGCAACGTTGAATACGGCGTCCTTAAACGGCACCTCTTTGGGCAGCGCGGCACGCGCCTTGCTGGTTGCCAGCTCATAATCCGGCACCATGGCGACAGGCGTCAGGCCCTGTGGGATGGGGAACGACAGGCAGCGCGCATCGTGCGTTCCACCCACGGCCGCGACAAAGCCGCCGTACAGCGCCGGAGCGACATTGTCGGGGTGGCCTTCGATCTGTGTGGCGATCAACAGCTTCTCCTCTTTGGGCAGCGCCTGGCCCGAAACGGCCTCGGCCGCCAGAATGCCTGCAACCACGGCCGTGCTGGAGGAGCCCAGCCCGCGCGTGGAAGGAATCTGGTTGTGCTGGCAAATGGTAAGGTTTCCCGGCGCCAGCCCCATGCGCTCCATGGTGCGGCGATACGCCTTGTAGACCAGATTGCTGCCATTTTCGGGAATGGAGCCCTTGCCCTCGCCGTGAATCTCTACGCGCAGATGCGCCGACGGCTGTACCTCCACGACGTTGTACAGCGACAGCGCCATGCCCAGGCAATCAAATCCCGCGCCGATATTGGCGGAGGTGGCGGGAACGCGAATGCGAAACATCGTTTGCCTCCTTTTGGATGTCGGATACTCAAAGAAAGCGGGCCGTAGCATGCTACGGCCCGCAAGGTGTACTGCGGCTCAGTCCTCGTCTTCCAGTTCGCGTTTGTTGGCCTCAATGACCTTCTGCGCGATGTTGGCGGGCACTTCCTCATAGCGTACAAACTCCAGTTTAAACGAGCCGCGCGCCTGCGTCAATGACCGCAGATCGGTTGCGTATTTAAACATCTCTGCCAGCGGCACCTCGGCCACGATCTCCTGCCTGCCCTCCTCGAGCGGGTTCATGCCCAAAATGCGCCCACGGCGACGGTTCAAATCGCCGATGATGTCGCCCATGTACTCGTCCGGAACGATGATTTCCGCGCGATAAATGGGCTCCAACAGCACGGGGTTGGCTTCAGCGCAACCCTTGCGCAGCGACAGGCGCGCAGCGGTCTTAAACGCCATCTCCGACGAATCGACGGGGTGGTAGGAGCCATCGTACAGCGTTGCGCGCAGGCCCACGATCGGGAAACCGGCCAGCACGCCGCGCGAGAGGTTCTCCCTCAGGCCCTTTTCTACCGCCGGGATGAAGTTGCGCGGCACCACGCCGCCCACGACTTTGTCCACAAACTCGAAACCTTCCATCTCGGGCAACGGCTCATACTCAATCCACACGTGGCCAAACTGGCCGTGTCCACCCGACTGCTTCTTGTGCCGGCCTTCCGCCTGTACCTTCTTGCGGATGGTTTCGCGATACGGCACACGTGGCTCGCTGAGCACTGCTTCGACGCCAAACTTGTTCTTGAGTTTGTTGACGATCACTTCCAGATGCAACTCGCCCATACCGGAGATCAGCGTCTCCAGCGTATCCGGCTCCTTGCTGACCTTGAATGTGCCATCCTCTTCTTCCAACCGTGCCAGGCCACCAAATACTTTATCTTCCTCGCCCTTCTTGGCAGCGCGCACCGCCATGGAAATGCACGGCGGGGGGAAGCCTACGATGTCAAAGTGCACGGACAGCGACGGATCGCACAGCGTATCACATGTAGAGGTGTACTGCAGTTTGGCTACCGCGCCGATATCCCCGGCACACAGCTGATCTACCTCGATCTGCTTTTTGCCGCGCATGACGTACACCGCGCTGATCTTTTCCTGCTTGCCCGCGCGCGGGTTCGCCACCGATACGCCGCCCTTGAGCACGCCCTGGTACACGCGCAAAATGGAGAGTTTGCCCACAAACGGGTCGGCCACCGTCTTGATGACCTGCGCCACCATCGGCGCATCCTCCTCGCAGTGCACAATGTATCCCTCTTCGGACTTGTCGTCGTTGGCGACCATGGCGGGGGCATCGCACGGGGCGGGCATGAGCGCCAAAATGGTATCCATCAGCACGTCGATGAGCTGGTCGTTGAGCGCAGAACCCGCCGTGACCGGTATCACGCGGCGGTCGCGCACGCCCTGGCGCAGGCCGCGTTGGATCTCTTCACGCGTCATTTCCTCGCCGGCAAAGTACTTTTCGAGCAGGTCGTCATCGCTCTCGGCCGCAGCCTCTACGACCACGCTGTGGCAAATCTCCACCAGGTCGTGCAGTTCTGCGGGGATGTCGCACGGCTCATAGCCCTTTTGCGCCATCTTGTACGCCGCGTTGCCCAGCGTATCGACATACCCGACAACCTTTTGCCCCTCCAGGATGGGAATGGCCACGGGAGAAATCTTGGCACCGTATTTTTCCTGCAGCATGTGGAACGTCTTTTCAAAGTCCGCGTTCTCACGGTCCATCTGGTTGATGAAAAACATCACCGGATAGCCAAACGAACGGCACATGTCGTACGCCTTCTCCGCCCCGACGGACAGGTCGGATACCGCGTCGATCAGAATCAGGCCCGCATCGCAAAGGCGCAGTGCCTGCATCTGCTCGCCGATGAAGTCAAAGTAGCCGGGCGCGTCTACGACGTTGATTTTGCTGCCCTTCCACTCCACGGGCGCCAGCGCTGCGGAAATGGAAATTTTCCGTTTGTTCTCTTCGGCGTCGAAATCCGTGGTGGTGGACCCATCCTCCACACGACCCATGCGGTCGATGGCACCAGCGTGGAAGAGCATGGCCTCAGCCAGCGTGGTCTTCCCCTCGCCGCCGTGGCCTACTAAGGCAATGTTCCTTAGCTTGTCAGCGGAATAATGTTGCATGCCAATTCTCTCCTTTTCTGCTTGATGACGCAAAGATAAAATTGCAAGAAAACCAAACCGTGGTTCGTTATAATCAGTGTAGCAGGATAGGGAAATGTTTTCAAAGTGTTTTTGTCGTAAACATCGCCTTAGGGTAATATGTATATCATTGCATATAACGGTAAATGACTGTGTACCGTTGTGGATAAAAAGAGAAAGCTGGGAAACCCCAGCCTTCTTTCAAATTATGCAACCCGATTGAGTTGCGTTTTCACTCTTTTTCTTATCCACATTTGCTGTAGCCGCATGCCCGGCAGATGACGCAGCCGCCCTCGTGCTCCATTTCGGAGCCGCACTCGGGGCAGGCATTTTCCGCCCCGGGCACACCCGCCTGCCTGCGCTGTGGCCTGTGGCAGGTATCGCGCTGTGCGCACAGGGAACAGTTGCCCAGGCAAGCCTGTTTGTTCGGGGCGCTTCCGCTCTCAATGCTGCGCAGCTCATCCATCGTCTGCCCGCTCTGTTGCAGGGCATACACCTTTTCAATCACGCGGCCGATGGCATCGGGACAGGAGAGCACCTTGAGCCCCTTTTGCCGCAGCGTGCTGTGGCAGCGAATGCCGCGCAACTGTTCGACCAGCGTCTCGACGTCCATGCCGGCGCGCAACGCCATGGATACCAGGCGGGAGGTCGCCTCGCTCTGCGAGGGGCATCCCCCTGCGCGGCCGAGGTTGGCAAACACCTCGCAGATTCCCTGCTCATCGTAGTTGACGGTGACGTACAGATTGCCGCAGCCGATTCGGATTTTTTCGGTGTAGCCCTTGGTGATATCCGGACGCGGACGCGGGCGGATGGCGTGCACCACATTGCCCTTCTGCTGCCCCTGCGTGAGCTTCTGCGCATTTTCTCCGACGTTGAGCACCTGGCTGTCACGGCTGCCGTCGCGGTAGATGGTCACGCCTTTGCAGCCGAGCGAGTAGGCCAGCATGTACACCTCCCGGACGTCTTCCCGCGTCGCGGCATTGGCGAAGTTGACGGTCTTGGACACGGCGTTGTCCACGTATTTCTGAAACGCCGCCTGCATGCGGATGTGGTATTCCGGGGAGATATCGTGCGCGGTAACGAATACGCGCCGGACATCCTCCGGCACGCCCTCGATGTCCTGCAGGCTGCCGTGCTGCGCAATCTCGCGCATGAGCTGTTCGGAATAGAACCCGCGCTCCTGCGCAATCCGCTTGAAATACGGATTGACCTCTACCAGCGCATCGTTGTCCATGACATTGCGTACAAACGCCAAGGCAAACAGCGGCTCCACGCCACTGCTGGCATTGCAGATGATGGAGATGGTGCCGGTCGGCGCGATGGTCGTCGTAGTGGCGTTGCGAATGGGCTCCCCGCCCGAAAGCGCGCTCTTGTCAAAGGCCGGGAACGGGCCGCGTACCTTGGCCAGTTCCACGGAGGCCTGCTTGCTGCGATCGTCGATGAACTTCATGACGATCTCCGCGGTTTCAATGGCCTTGTCGGAGTTGTACGGAATGCGCAGTTTGAACAGCATGTCCGCAAAGCCCATGACGCCAAGGCCGATCTTGCGGGTGGTGCGCGTCATCTCGTCGATCTGCGGCAGCGGATACTGGTTGACATCGATGACGTTGTCCAAAAAGTGCACGGCCAAATCCACCACGCGGCCCAGCTTTTCAATGTCCAGCGAGTACTTGCCGTTCTTTTCCGTGAGCACGGCGTTGAGGTTGATGGAGCCGAGATTGCAGCTTTCGTACGGCAGCAGCGGCTGCTCGCCACAGGGGTTGGTGCTCTCCACCTCGCCCAGCTGCGGCACGGGGTTGGTCGCATTGAGCCTGTCCAAAAAGACGATGCCGGGTTCGCCGTTCTGCCACGCCATCTCCACGATGAGGTCAAACACCTCGCGCGCGTTGTGCTCGCCCACCTTCTGCCCCGTGCTGGGGTCGATGAGCGGATAGTTCTCTCCGCGCTCCACTGCGCGCATGAACGATTCCGTGATGCCGACCGAGAGGTTGAAGTTGGTGATCTCCTTGGTATCGGCCTTGCAGCGGATGAAGTCCAGAATATCCGGGTGGTCCACGCGCAAAATGCCCATGTTGGCGCCGCGGCGCGTACCGCCCTGCTTGACCGCTTCCGTCGCGGCGTTAAAGACCTTCATAAAGCTGATCGGGCCGCTGGCCACACCGCCGGTAGAGCGCACGCTGGCGCCGGCAGGGCGCAGGCGCGAGAAGGAAAAGCCGGTGCCGCCGCCGCTCTTATGGATGAGCGCGGCGTTTTTGACGGCATCGAAGATCTCTTCCATGCTATCTGCCACCGGCAATACAAAGCAGGCCGACAGCTGTCCCAGCGGCCGCCCCGCATTCATGAGCGTAGGCGAGTTGGGCATAAAGGCCAGCTCCGTCATCAGCTCATAGAACTGATCCGAGAGCGCCTTGACGTCCGCCTGCGCATCGTAGCGCAGATCGCCCGCGGCAATCGCATCCGCCACACGGCGAAACATGCCTTCGATGTCTTCTGTCAGGTTGCCATCCACATCCTTGGCCAGATACCGCCGCTGTAATACCGTCTTTGCATTTTGCGTCAATTCCATTGACTTTGCCCCCATTCCACCCCAGACACGGCAGATTGCGCCAAGGCCGGCACACTTTCCATATACTGTGGATTATTTATATAATAAGCACCACATATTGTAGCATCCGCGTGGGGCGATGTAAATCCTCTCAAACATTTTCTCCGTTGGTTCGCACGCGGGTTTTCCCCGTAAATGCCGAGAACACCGGCCTCTACCGGTGTTCTTTTTTTATAGAAATTGTCGATATTTGCGCTGTGTACTGTTTACGATTGGCGCATCAACCGCTGGAACAGCGGCAGATAGACCGCCGCATCGCCGGAAGTGAAGTATGTGACCTGTCCACCCGAAGTGCGCGGGCGCAGCAGGCCTTGTGTCTGCAAAACGTGCTGTAACTGGTGCGCCGTGCCTGCATCGCCGTCTATGACCGGCGCTTGCGGCCAGAAACGGTGTACCATGCGCGCAATCGGCGCCTTGAGATGCAGAAAATGCGTACAGCCCAACACCGCGACATCGACCTGCTCTTGCTGGATCGGTTCAAACTTTTGGCGCAGCACCGCATCAATCTGCGGCCCACTGCACACGCCCTGCTCGACCAGCTCGACCAGTTCCGGACAACCGACCGGCAGCACGCGCTGCTGGATTCCGCATTCCTCCACGCGCATGCGAAACAGCTTTTGCCGCAGCGTTGCGCGTGTGGCCAGCACCATCACCTTGCCCTCCTTGACCAGATGGGCCGCCGGGCGCACCGCCGGTTCCATGGCCACAAAGGGCACCGAATACCGTGCGCGCAGCGACGTGATGGAGGCCGAAGAGGCGGTGTTGCACGCCACCACAATGCACTTGGCATTCCTGTTTAACAAGAACTCCACACAGCGCGTGGAAAGTGCGCGGATGTCCGCTTCACTGCGGTTGCCATACGGGGCGTTGGCGTTGTCGCCATAGTAGAGAAAGTCCTCGCCCGGAAGCTGCCGCATCAGTTCTTTGAGCGTCCCCAATCCGCCGACGCCGGAATCAAATACGCCAATCGGCGCGTCTGTATGCATCGATTCGTGCCACCCTGTCTGCCACCTGCGCAAAACGTGCGCACGGTGCGTATTCAAGCCACGGATATCATGGCACGAAATTTGGCCGGATGTCAAGGCGTGGGCCGGATACCGTAATCGCGCGTGAGCACGGTGGCCATGGCCTTGGCCAGATACGGGACCGAGTTGAGCACCTCCTGCAGCGTATTCTGGTTGTGCCCCATCTCGACGGCCACAGCGGCGTCCGAGACGTGCTGATTATACCGCCCCGTCTTGACGCGCACGCCC
>DXZF01000179.1 GCA_019415425.1 Bacillota bacterium
CCTGTTGCCCGTCCCCAAAGCGCGGGGGCCGGCGGTGGGGAGTGGCTCCCTCGCCGCCACAGAGCAGGTGCGGTTCTGCTCGGTCTGCGGCAACATGACGGATCAGGAGGTGTGCTCCATCTGCAAGGACGCCTCGCGCGACCACAGCACCATCTGCGTGGTGCGCGATGCGCGCGATATCCTGGCCATGGAGCGTGGGCGCATCTATCGTGGACTGTATCACGTGCTGGGCGGTACGCTCTCGCCCATGGAGGGGATCGGCCCGGATCAGCTGCGCATCAAGGAACTGCTCAAGCGCATGGACGGCGTACAGGAGGTGATCCTCGCGACCAATCCGGATGTCGAGGGCGAGGCGACGGCCGTATACCTGCACCGGCTGCTACAGCCGATGGGCGTGTGCGTCTCGCGCATTGCGCACGGCGTGCCGGTCGGGGGCGATCTGGAATACACCGACGACGTCACGCTGCAAAAGGCCATGGAGGGCCGCAGGGAGATGTGAAGGGAGGCACGGGCATGAAACGAGCGAGCAAGTGGTTGTGGATGGGATTGGCCATCGCAGGGGTGCTGGCATGCTTTGTGCCGTTTGCCTCCTCTCTTTTGGGGCCGCTGCGCGGCATTGTCGGTCTGTTGGCCGTGCTCTTGCTGCTCTTTGTGGTGCGGAGTTTTGCGGTGGGCAAAGAGAAGGACAATTGCTCACCTGCCTGGAGGAGAACCGCTGGCTGACGACGCAACAGGTGTTTGAGCGCATGCAGAGAAAATCGCCCGCGTGTTCGTACGAGGGCGTGCAGCGGCTGTTGACGCAGCTGTACCGGCAAAAGAAGATCGAACAGCTTGTACAGCCCGACGCCATGGGCGAGCGCGCGCATCACTGGCGCCTGCCGTCGCGCGCGCCCGAGGATGCCATCCCCCTTCCGCCCACACAGGCGTAGGGCAAAGCGGCCATGCGGCCGTTTTTTTATGCCGCCGTTTGCACTTGCGGGCTACGCGGGTATAGGGAATCCCTTTGGCGGACATACTTTCCATACAATCCCATCTCAATCAAAAAGGGGGAGACGTTCCATGTTGCCCAGTCGGCAGATACACGAGGAGAGTATGCACCAACGCGTACGGCAGGCGCTGCGCGCCTGGCAGGATGCCCAGAAGTACTTTGAGGCCGTCAGCGATCCGGATCTGGTGGATGTGGCCATCTACGATATGGAGGCCGCACGCAGAAGGTATATCTACATGCTCAAGTGCATTCGCAACGGAGAATAGCATCAAACCAAAGGCACATGCATACCGTATAACAATTGAAAAAGGGGCGGTGATACGGGATGCAAATCGGCGTAGCGGCAGTGCTGGCATTCGTCGGGGCGCTTGTGATGTTGTACCTGTTGGGCAAG
>DXZF01000018.1 GCA_019415425.1 Bacillota bacterium
GGGCGGGCGGATACGCGCAAATGGAACGGGGAAAGCAGAAATCCGCCCGCCTCTTTGCCCAGCGCCCACTGCGAGATGGGCGAAAAGCACGCATACGGGGCGTGGACATTCGCGCATACCGATGTTACAATTTAGGGGAAATCAGAGCGGCGGCAAGCCGCTGTGCGGAGGGTGCCACAGCGGATGGGACGGCATGAAAAGACCACAGAATCAAAGCGCAGGGGGCGCAGCACGTACTGGCGCCCTTGGCGGATTGCGCTGCTGGTGCTCGCTGCCATGATGTTTGGCACCGGGCTGTATCTGTGGATTGAGCCGCAACTGCGCAGCAGGGCGCAGGACGACATCACGCAGCAAATGCTGCAGGGGCTGCAAAATGGGTTGGATTCATTTGAGGTGGATCCCAATGCCAACCCGGTCAGCGGCGAAGGGTACGACCTGCTCGAAGAGGGGGCTACGCCTACGCCCGCACAGCAGGAGAAGGTCAGCGTCCCCATCATTGGGCGCATCGACATTCCATGCATCGATTTACAGATGCCTGTAGCGCGCGGCGCAACGACCGTCAACCTGCGCTATGCCATCGGCTGGCATGAGCAGACGGCCGCCATGGGAGAGGACGGGCTGTGCGTGCTGTTCGGCCACCGCATGTACCAGTACGGCCGGCATTTCAATCGGCTGGACGAGGTGACGCAGGGCGAGGAGATTTACCTGACCGATACCCAAAACGGCGTACGGTATACGTTTACCGTCTACGACGTGCAGACGGTGCTGCCGCAAGAGGTGCCAACCTTGATGACGCAGCCGCAGGAGGAGCCGGTGCTGTTGCTGGTGACCTGCACGCCGGTGCGCGTGGCCAGCCACAGATTGCTGGTGTATGCGCGCTGCACGGGCCAGCAGGCCTTATAGTGGCGGACGATGATGCCGCATTGCCCCGGGTGGAGCAGCAGACGGAGCAAAACCACGTGAAGGGGTAGGTGTGCCTACCGGGAGGGCGCCCTGCAAACAAAACGCGAAATTGCCTGGAAAAGGGACGGTAGGGGCAGCGGATAAGACCAAAAACCTGAGGGCGTTGCGTCTGTAGGCGGAACGCCCGTTTCTACCAATACAGTGCACAGACGGCGGCGGGATGCACGCCATGGGGGCGCGTAAAACGCAAGAGGGAGGAAGATCGATATGCTGACGGTCAAGACGCCGCAGGCGGCGCAGGCGCTCATCGCGCAGGCTTTTGCCTCATGCAAAACGGAAGTGGAAACAGTCTGCATTTGGGAGGCGCTGGGCCGCGTGCTGGCAGAGGATATTGTGGCGGACCAATGGGTCCCCGGATTTGACCGGTCCACGGTGGACGGCTTTGCCGTCAAGGCGGAAGAGACGTTTGGCTGTTCGGACAGTATCCCCGCCATGCTGCAATACGTGGGCGAAGTGCGCATGGGCGCGCCGGATGCGGGTAAAATTGAAACCGGGCAGTGCAAATACGTGCCGACAGGGGGCGAATTGCCGCAGGGCGCCAACGCCATGGTCATGATTGAATACGTCGAGGACTATGGGGACGGCATGCGCTACATGTGCAAGCCCTCGGCGCCGGGGCAGCACGTGATCTTTCGGGGAGACGACGTCAAGCCGGGGGATGTGGTGCTCACGCGCGGCCGCACGCTGCGCCCGCAGGATATCGGGGCGCTGGCGGCATTGGGGGTCGCGGATGTGCCGGTGCGCAAGCGTCCGGTGGTGGGCATCCTCTCGACGGGAGACGAAGTGATCGACATCCGACAAACACCGGTCGGCGGGCAGATTCGCGACGTCAACACCCATGCGCTGTATGCGGGCGTGCAGGCTGCGGGCGGGCAGCCCGTGGCGCTGGGCATCGTGCAGGATGAATACGACGCCCTGTATGACGCCGTGCGGCGCGCCGTGCAGGATTGCGATATGGTCCTGGTCTCGGGCGGCAGTTCGGTCGGGACGCGGGATGCCACGCACCGCGTGATCGACGCCCTGGGCACGCCGGGCGTGCTGATGCACGGCGTGGCCATCAAACCGGGCAAACCCACCATCGTGGGCTCTGCAGGGGGCAAGCCGGTATTCGGCCTGCCCGGCCATCCGGTATCGGCGTACTTCATTTACCACATCTTTGCGCGGCCACTGATCTGTGCCATGATGGACGCGCCGTATGAAGAGGAGGGCGTCTATGCCCGGCTGACGGCCACCATTCCCAGCAATCACGGGCGCGAAGAGTGCGTGCCGGTGCAGTTGGTGCGCACGCAGGACGGCCTGGCCGCGACCCCCGTGGTGGGCAAGAGCGGGTTGATTACCGTGCTCAGCCGCGCGGGCGGCTACGTGCGCGTGCCGCGCGACTGCGAGGGCATCTCGGCCGGTAGCGAGGTGGAGGTCTTCCGGTTTTAGCGTGAGAGAAACGACAGACATTGCGCAGTGCGCATGAGGAGGGTTTGCCATGCGATATGAGTATTTGACCAATGAACCGTTGGACAGAGCGCTTTCGGCATACACACAGGCGCTGGGCACGCTGACGCGCCGTACGGAGCGCGTGCGCGTGCAGGACGCCTTGGGCCGCATCACCAGCGAAGCGGTATACGCACACATCTGTGCACCGCACTACAATGCCTCGGCCATGGACGGCATTGCGCTCAAGGCGTCCATCACCTTTGGCGCGACCGAGACCACGCCGCTGACGCTCAAAGAGGGCGACTACGTGGTCGTGGATACCGGCGATCCGTTGCCCAAGGGATGTGACGCCGTGGTCATGGTGGAGGACGTTGTCGAAGAGGATGGGCAGAAGAAGCTGTACGCCGCCACGGCCCCCTGGAGCAATGTGCGGCAGATCGGCGAAGATATCTGCGCGGGGGATATGATCCTCACCGCGCACAGCGAGGTCACGCCGGCGGCCATGGGCGCCATGCTGGCCGGCGGCGTAATGGAATTGAACGTGTTTGCCAGGCCGCTTGTCGGCATCATCCCGACGGGGGATGAGATCGTCCTGCCGTGTGCGGATCCGGGCGAAGGCGATATTCTGGAGTTCAACTCCACCATCTTTACCGGGATGCTCACAAAGTGGGGGGCGCAGTGCAAGACGTATCCCATCGTCAAAGACAAGCTGGCGTTGATCGAACAGGCGATCGAGCAGGCGCTTACGGAGTGCGATCTCGTCATCGTCAACGCAGGCTCCTCTGCGGGACGCGAGGACTATACCTCTACCGCCATCGCACATCTGGGGGAAGTGTACGTGCACGGCATTGCCATCAAACCCGGCAAGCCCGCGATCTTGGGCAAGTGCAAGGGCAAGCCCGTGATTGGCGTGCCCGGCTACCCCGTCTCGGGTATCATCGTGCTGGAGCAGATCATTGCGCCCATTGTCGCGCAGCTGTGCGGCGGGCAGATGGCACAGCGGCAAAAGGTGGACGCCGTGCTGGCGCGCCGCATGAATTCATCGCTCAAATACGAGGAATTTGTGCGCACGCGCCTGGGCTGTGTGGGCGGCAAGATGACGGCTGTGCCGCTCAATCGCGGAGCGGGCGTGGTCACGTCGTTTGTCAAGGCGGACGGCATCATCCGCGTGCCGCAGGATCGCGAGGGATATGAGGCCGGCGAGACGGTGCAGGTGGAACTGCTGCGCCCGTTGGAGGAGATCCTGCGCATGCTCGTCATCACCGGCAGCCACGACCCGCTGATCGATGAAGTGGCCAACCTGATGCGTTTGCAGCATCCCGATGCGTCGGTCGCGTCCTCCCATGTGGGCAGCATGGGCGGCATCATGGCCGTCAAACGCGGCGAGGCGCACATGGGCGGCATCCACCTGCTGGACGAGGCCACCGGCACGTACAACGAGTCGTATGTGCAAAAGTATTTCTCGCAGGGCGGGGTGGCGTTGATCGAATGCGTACAGCGACAGCAGGGATTCATGGTGGCCAAGGGAAACCCCAAGGGCATTCGGGGATGGAAGGAGATTGCCGAGCAGAATCTGTCGTATATCAACAGGCAAAAGGGGTCCGGCACGCGGCTGCTGTGCGATTACCTGGTCAAGCAGGCGGGCATTGACAGCAGCAAGATCTACGGCTATGAGCGCGAGGAATTTACCCATACCGGCGTGGCGGCGCTGGTGGCGGCCGGCAATGGCGACGCGGGGCTGGGCATCTACTCGGCTGCGCAGCTGTACGGATTGGACTTTGTGCCGGTGTGCCTGGAGCAGTATGACCTGCTGGTGAGCCTGGACGCGCTGGAGCTCCCGCCGGTACAGCGGTTTTTGGAGGTGTTGCGCAGCCCGGAACTGCGCAAGCGCCTGGAGGCGCTGGGCGGTTACACGCTCGAGCACCCCGGCCGCATTCGCAAGAGGTTTGAATGATGCAGCTGACGCATTTGAACGAAAAGGGCGACGCCCGCATGGTGGACGTCGGCCAGAAGGCGTATACACAGCGCGAGGCAGTGGCGCAGGCAGAGGTCGTCATGCAGCCCGAGACGCTGTGCATGATCACACAGGGGAAGGCCAAAAAGGGCGATGTGTTCGCCTGTGCGCGCATCGCGGGGATCATGGCGGCCAAGCGCACGCATGAGCTGATCCCGATGTGCCATCCGTTGCCCATCGATGGCATCGAAGTGGAGCTTTTGCCCAAGGGCGACGATACGGTGCGCATTGTGACCAGGGTGCGCTGTACGTACAAGACGGGCGTGGAGATCGAGGCGCTGACGGCGGCCTCTGTCGCGGCGCTGACGGTGTACGATATGTGCAAGGCCGTGGACCGCGGCATGTGCATTCAAAACGTGTGCCTGCTGGAAAAGAAGGGCGGCAAGAGCGGCCACTTCAAAAGAGAAGAGGGAGAGAGAGCATGAACGTCATCGGCATTTCCATCAGCGAGGACAAGCAGCAGCCCCGGCGTGCGCTGGACAGCTGCGTGCTCCGGGCCGATTACGGCATCGAGGGCGACCGGTTTGCCGGACCGGGGGAAAGACAAGTCAGCCTGTTTTCTGCAAAGGCCAAACAGCTACTGGAGCAGAGCGAGCAGGGCGGGCTGTGTTTCAAGCGCTTTGGCGGCAACTTTTTGACGCAGGGGCTGGACTTTTATGAACTGGCCGTGGGCGACAAATTGCAGATGGGGCAAGCGGTGATCGAGATCACCCAGGTGGGCAAGGAGTGCTTTGAGGAATGCAGCCTGTTTCTCTCGGGCGCGCACTGCCCGCTGACGGTGGGGTGTGCATTCGGCAAGGTGACGCAGGGCGGAGAAGTGCACGCGGGCGACGAGATTTGCCTTTTGTAGCAGAGAGGAAGGAAAACAATTGATCGACCGATTGGGGCGCAATATTCAGTACGCGCGGCTGTCACTCACGCAGCGCTGCAACCTCAAATGCGTGTACTGCAATCCGGACGGGGAGCGGTGCCCGCAGAACACGGAATTGAGCGTGGAGGACTGGCTCCGCATCGTCGATGCGCTGGTGCACCTGGGCGTGCGCAAGATCCGCCTGACGGGCGGGGAACCGCTGGTGCGCAAGGACCTGGAGGAGATCATCCACGGGATCGCGCAGTTTCCCCAGATCCAGGACCTGTGCATGACCACCAACGCCCAGCACTTGCCGGGCCGGGTGGAGCTGCTCAAGCGCGCTGGCCTTGGGCGGCTGAACATCAGCATCGACTCGCTTCAGCCCGAACGATTTCGCGCCATCACGGGCGGCGGCCGCATCGAGGATGTGCTGGAAAGCATCGATCTGGCCATTGCGCTAAAGCTGCTGCCCATCAAGCTCAATACCGTGGTGGTGCGCGGACAAAATGACGACGAGATCGACGATTTCATCGCGCTGACACGGGAGCGGCCGATCGAGGTGCGGTTTATCGAACTGATGCCCATCGGGCGGTTGGGACAGGACGCGCGCATGCGCATTCCCAACGACGAACTGATTGCGCAGCGGCCCTACCTAAAGCCGCTGGAGCCGGTATACGAGAGCCAGCCTTCGCGCGACTACGGCATCGACGGCCACAAGGGCAAAGTGGGCTTTATCAGCCCCATTTCGCATCAGTTCTGCGATCGGTGTAACCGCATCCGCATCACCAGCGACGGCAAATTCAAGCCGTGCCTGGGGGATAATGGCGAAGTATCGCTCATGCATGCGCTCAAAAGCGGCGACGATGCGCTGCTGTACCGCACGCTGTACGACGCCATCTACAACAAACCACAGGGACATCATTTTGGCGAAGGATTTACATCCGCACGCAACATGAACCGCATTGGCGGATAGAGGGAGAGAGGACAAATGGCAGAGATTGTATCCATCAACATCAGCAGCAAAAAGGGCATGATGAAAGACCCCATTGCACAGGCAGTGCTGGTGCCGGAGCACGGCATCGAAGGGGACGTGCACGCGGGCAACTGGCACCGGCAGATCAGCTTGTTGGCGCAGGAGAGCGTGGACAAAATGCAGGCCAAGGGCCTCACGCTTTCCCCCGGCAATTTTGCAGAGAACATCACCACGCGGGGGCTGGAATTGTACACGTTGCCGGTTGGCACGCAGCTGACGCTGGGCGAGTGCCTGGTGGAAGTGACGCAGATCGGCAAGGAGTGCCACCACCACTGCGAGATCTACAAAAAGGTGGGCATGTGCGTCATGCCGACCGAGGGCATCTTTGTCAAGGTGCTCAAAGGCGGGACGATTCACCCCGGCGATGCGATTGAAGTCGTCCACACGCCTGAACAGGCGTAAGCGTATCGGGGATAGACCTCTGCCATGCACAAGTTCCTTTGCGCTTTTTTGCGTTTTGGCACGCAGCGTCATCTGCGCGAACCGGCAAAATGGCGGTGAAGGGGGCATGGCGGAGGTTTTTTTATACAGGGTAAGGAAGCGGAGCGGTTGAAAGCACTGCCGCAAACGGGCTGTTGCGCTTGATGCCGCTGAAAACGTTGGGCAATGGCGTTGGAGAAAAATCGACAACCGTTGTGCAGCTATGCGCAAGGCCCCCATTTGCAATGTGGAAATATGGAGATAAACGCGTTTTGCTTGGCGCATACAGGCCAATTGCGTGGATTGCAAGGGGACATGTGGCGCCACCGTGCGCCGAGACAAATCCCGGCTGTTTTCGCGCATGCAACAGCCATGGGAAGGCGTAAAAACGCCACCACAGCGATGCGTTTTGTTGGCAATGGAAACAAAAGCGCACAGCGTCTTCTTGTGGACACTGTGCGCTCTGCTTCAGGTGCGCGCACACTCGTATGTGTCGCCGCGCAGCGTATCGGCAATGTGGTCCAGCACCGGGCGAAGCACGTCGATGCACTCGCCAACGGCCTTGGGGCTCCCCGGCAGGTTGACGATGAGCGTCTGTTTGCGAATGCCCGCCGTCCCGCGCGAGAGCATGGCGCGATTGGTAAACTGCATGCTGTACGCCCGGATGGCTTCAGGAATGCCGGGAACCAGCCGTTCCACCACGTCCAGCGTTGCCTCGGGCGTGACATCGCGCGGCGTAAAGCCGGTGCCTCCGGTGGTCAGGACCATGTCCACCTCGCCGCTCTCGCACAGGCGGATCAGGGCTTGGGCAATCTGATCGCGTTCATCGGGTACAATGGACAGGCTGTGGATCTGCGCCACCTCTTTGAGGCATTCGGCGATGTGCGGCCCGCTCTGATCGGCGCGCACGCCGGCATACCCCTTATCGCTCACGGTGAGGATGGCCACGCGAATGGGATCCATATGGCTTTCTCTCCTTTTTCTGTTTTTTCTCATTATACCACAACGTGGCGGTGACGATGAACGGCGGCCTCTGGGCAAAACGTCGCGTAGAAAGCGAGACCCACGAAGCCGTGCGCCCGGCGGGGAGGGTTGCCCAAGTGGCATCGTCAGGCCAGATTGTCCCACTGCGCGCTTTGTGCCAATTGCGCTTTGGCAGGGCGGTGAGGCAAGGCGCTGGACGCCTGGGCGCGGCGGGGTTACGGCAGTTGCACACCTTGCCATATAGACAAAGAGGAGAACGCGGATGCGTTCTCCTCTTCGTTGTTGCTGTACACAGGCAGAGGGCTGATACAGCAGATTGTGAAACATTGTCCAGCGGCGACGAACACATGCGCCGCCGGACAAAAGGGGGGGCGATTATTTGCCGTAGTACGCCTTCTTGAGGATCTCGGCCAGCTCCGTCACGCGGGGCTGCTTGGGGTTGACGGGCGTGCACTGGTCTTCGTAGGAACGATCGGCCAGCTCGTCCAGCTTGCTGAGGAACTCCTTCTCGTCCACCACGCCGGTCTCCTGCAGCGTCATCGGCAGGTTCATCTCCTTCATCATGCCACGGATGAACGCGATGAGGTTCTTCACGCCCTCTTCCGTCGTCTTGGCAGACAGGCCGAGTGCGCGGGCAATGTCGGCGTATTTCTCATCCGCGACGAAGGTCTCGTACAGCGGCCAGGTTGCGAACTTGTCGGGCTTTTTGGCGTTGTACTCGATGACCCAGGGCAGCAGGATGGCGTTGGTACGGCCGTGGCTGATGGGGAATTCGCCGCCCAGCTTGTGCGCCAGCGAGTGGTTGATGCCCAGGAACGCGTTGCTGAAGGCCATACCCGCCATGCAGCTGGCGTTGTGCATCGCTTCACGCGCCTTGGGATCGCCGCCCTTGAAGGACTTGACCAGGTTCTTGCCCACGATCTGGATTGCCTTGATGGCCAGCGCGTCGGTGTAGTCGGTCGCCATGACCGAGACATACGCCTCAATCGCGTGCGTCAACACGTCCATACCGGTATCGGCCGTGATGGAAGGCGGCAACGTCATGACGTAATCCGGGTCGATAATGGCCACATCCGGCGTCAATTCGTAGTCCGTGATCGGGTACTTGACGTGCAGCTTGGTATCGGTGATAACCGCGAAGTTGGTCACTTCCGAACCGGTACCGCTGGTGGTCGGGATGGCGATGAATTTGGCCTTATCGCCAATGCGCGGGAACTTGAACACGCGCTTGCGGATATCCATGAACTTGAGTTTGAGGATGTTGAAGTCCAGATCCGGTTGCTCGTAGAACAGCCACATGCCCTTGGCCGCGTCCATGGCAGAGCCGCCACCCAACGCCACAATGGCATCGGGCTGGAACGCGTGCATGCGCTTGGCGCCTTCCATGACGGTGTCCACCGACGGGTTGGGCTCGACATCCGAGAAGATCTCGTAGCTGACCTTTTCCGCGCGCTTGTTCAAGTGGTACAGCACGTTGTTGACGTAGCCCAGCTTGACCATGCCCGGGTCGGTGACGATGAACACCTTGTGGATGTTGGGCATCACGCCGAGATACTGCGTGGCACCCGGCTCAATGTAGATACGGTTGGGGATCTTGAACCACTGCATGTTGACTCTCCTTTTTGCCACGCGCTTGACGTTGAGCAAATTGACGGCGGACACGTTGCCCATCACAGAGTTGTGGCCGTAGGAGCCGCAGCCCAGCGTGAGCGAAGGCGTCGTGGTGTTGTAGATATCACCAATACCGCCGTGGCTGGACGGAGAGTTCTGAATCAGGCGGCCCACCTTCAGGCGCGCTGCGAATGCATCCAGCACGTCCTTGTCGGTCGCATGGATGACGGCCGAATGGCCCATGCCGCCGAACTCGACCATCTGCTCGGCAAGATCGATGCCCTCTTTGGGGCTCTTGGCGATCATGTAAGCCAGAACCGGGCTCAGCTTCTCGCGGGACAGCGGATGCTCGGGGCCTACGCCGCCCACCGGGCAGATCAGGATCTTGGTCTCGGGATCGACGTCGATGCCCGCGCCTTTGGCGATCTCATAGGCGCTGTGGCCGACGATCGCGGGGTTGACCGCACCCTTCTGGAGGTTGATCACATACGGCTCCAATTTCTTGACCTCTTCAGGCGTGGCGAAGTAGCAGTTGTTCTCCTTCATGTACGCCTCGAAGTCCTTGGCAATCTCTTTGTCGACGATGACGCCCTGCTCGCTGGCGCAGATCATGCCGTTGTCAAACGTCTTGGACAGCATCAGGTCGGTGCAGGCACGCTTGAGGTTGGCGCTCTTGTGGATGTAGCACGGCACACAGCCGGGGCCGACGCCCAACGCCGGTTTACCGGTGGAGTAAGCCGAACGCACCATGCCTGCGCCGCCGGTGGCCAGCACGATGGCCACGCCGGGGTGGTTCATCAACAGCGTCGTCGCCTCGATGGAGGGCTGCTCGATCCACTGGATGCAATCCTTGGGCGCGCCAGCCTTGATGGCGGCATCGCGCAGGATGCGGGCGGCTTCAACCGAGCACTGCTGTGCAGACGGATGGAAACCAAAGATGATGGGGTTGCGGGCCTTGAGGCTGATCATGCACTTGAAGATGGTGGTGGAAGTCGGGTTGGTCACAGGCGTGACGCCGGCGACGACGCCAACCGGTTCCGCGATCAGCTGGTAGTGATCCAGCTCGTTGTCCTCGATGACGCCCACGGTCTTCTGGCCGCGCAGGTTGTTCTGGATGTACTCGCAGGCATACAGGTTTTTGGTGATCTTGTCCTCGTACACGCCGCGTTTGGTCTCCTCGATGGCCAGTTTGGCAAGGCGCATGTGCGCTTCCAGGCCGGCCAGGGCCATTGCCTGTACGATGTCGTCCACCTGCTTCTGATCCATGAGCATGAACGCATCCAGTGCCTTTTGTGCACGGGCAACCATGTCATCGATGGTGCTCTGCACATTGACCACAGGGGTGGGTTTGGTTTCTGCCATGTCTGTATTCTCCTCTGCATTTTTTTTGCCGCCCACGCGCCGTGAGACGGCGGGGACGGGCTTGTTACTTAATTCACAACCACATGATACTGTCGTGCGTTGCATTTGTCAACACATTTTGTGAATGATTGATCACATTTTTGAACGGCGTGGAGGGAAATTTTCCATTCAAAATAAGAAAATAAAATTTAAAATAACATGTATGAAAATGAAGTGTGAACAGTAAAAATTAACTTTTGCAAGATTGTGAAGCAAAAAAGGAATGAAACTTGTCAGAGAAGCTTGAATTTTGAAATGATCGCCCTTCCTTTCGCACAAAAATCAGCCATATGCACCGCATACGGCTGATTGTGTCACAGATGGGGAATTTGGGGCCAAATTACGGCAACAGCGGCGCAATGCGTTCGAGCGTCTGCGCAAAGAGCGCGTCGGCACGTGCGTAGTCCATGTGTTTGATGTAATACCGCTCCAATTCGTCGTGGAACGATTTGGCATCGGCGACGGCCTGCACGGCGTGGCCCAGCAGCACTTTGAACAGCTGTGCATTTTGATCCAGCTGCGCCCTGGCATTGGCATCGGGCTCGGCAAAGCAATCGGTGAGATGGAGCGTGCGCGCAATGGGCGGCGCCACGCTGTGGTAGGGGTTATTGGTCGTCAAAAGCACGTCCAGCGACGGGATCAGCAGGTGCTCCAGCCGATCGGGATGGATGGCGCAGTAGTAGCCCTCGACGTTGAGGCCGCACTGCAATGCGCGATCGCGCACCGACAGCAGAACGCTCTGCGACGGTGCGGCCCACGGCGCCTCCAGCACCCAGACGTGCTTTGTGCGCAGCGATTCCAATTCGCACACGCAACCGCCCGGCGTCACGGCGCCGGCAAACAGCTTGCGTTCGCGTCCGCCCGGCACTGCGGGCAGACCGGCAAACAGCGCATCCAGGGCGGTCTGCGTCAGCGCGTGCAATTGCACCGGGTCCAGCAGTTCCTGCCAACGCGCGGTGGTATCGCGCCGCAGTTGGTCGGCCGCCCCTAAATAGCGGTAGGCGTGTAAAAACTGTGCCGAGATGCGCTGGTTTAATGCGTGGATGGAGGCGGCGTACGGCGCAAGGCCGGCCTCGTCCAAACAGTCGCCCAAATTGATGATGTTGTCCACCGCGCCTGGCAGCCGGGGATCGACCACGTGTGGCGAGGTGCCGTCCAAAAACAGCAGGCCGATGGCCGGCGCAAACAGGCCGTCCAGGCTGTCGTTGTCGCTGGAGCAGTGCAGGTACTCCAAATCGAGGTTGCGTGCGTGCAGCTGTTGGCCGATCTTGCGCATAAAGGTGCTCTTGCCGACACCGGGCCCCCCCTTGAGAATGTAAATGCGCTTGGCCTCTACGGGTGATACGATCTGGTCGTAATAGCTGAAAAAGCCGCAGGATGTGTTGCCACCGGGATACAGATGGCGCGTGATGGGCATGAAAACCGCCTCCTTTACGGATTGGAGGAGAAATTCCCTCCGTTTCGCCATTGTATGCACAGCAGGCGGGACGCATGCGGGGACAAGGAGGCCAAAACCCGGGCAAGTGGACCGACGGGCGAGCGTGGATAGGGAAAGGGCGTTCAAAGCGCCCACTTGTATCCAAACGCAAAGAGGGCGGAGCTGATGCTCCGCCCTGTGCAGGTACGCCTCATTTGACAGGCGCCGTGTGCTCTTGCGCCCTGGGCTCCAATCGCAGCACGCGCCCGACTGCCTTGTACAGCACAAACGTCAACGCAGCGTTGGCAAAGGCCTTGATCAGGTTGAAGGGAATGATGATGGGCACCATCATGCCCACGACCGCCGCGCGCGGCGTGCCCAGAAAGTGCACGGTAAAGATCAGGTTGAGCGGGATCATCATCAGCGTCATGGCGATGGCGCCCAGCACCAGGCCGATCAATGCACCCTTGCGGGTGTGCTTGTACCGGTAGATATACCCCGCGACCAGGGCGAAGGCGCCGGTCGCACACAGATGCATGACAATGCCGACCCAGCCGCTGCCGGCCGATACGGTCAGGCCCTGGATCACACACGTCACGGCCGTCAGCGCCAGCCCGCTGAGCGGGCCAAACAGGAACGTGCCGATCAGGATGGGCACATCGGCCATATCGTATTCCAGAAATGGCGCGGATGCGAAGATGGGGAAGCGGATCAGATACACCAGCACGATGGACAGTGCGGTCAACATGGCCATGACGACCAGTTTGCGAACGGAGTCATTTTGTTTTTGCATGACGACTACCTCCTGAAAAAGAAATTTTTTCGAAGGCCTTTGGGGTGACAAAAAACCTCCCGCTCGGGGAGGCTCTTGTGCAAATGTATGGACCCAATCCGCCGGTTGGGTCATCACATTTTGCTTCTTTCATCCGGACTGTACCGTCGGCGCCGGATTCGCACCGGCTCGGCTTTTGGCTCGCGGGCTCGTCGGCAAAATCGCCGCATCACCGCCGGTGGGGAATTGCACCCCGCCCCGAAGCACCATACCCATTGTATGCCGGCAACGGGCAAAGGTCAATGCAATTGTGAAAAAACGGCAACTTTCGCCCGATGTATGCGGCATGGCCCCCAAACCGGGGCGATACAGCGCAATCGCGATCTCCCCCGCTTGCACTGCGCGCGGAAAAGGACTACAATAAATCGTTCAAACACACAGGTTTCTGAAAACCGACAGGATAGGCGGTACCCATGCAAAAGAGAGAAGACATTCGGAACATTGCAATCGTTGCGCACGTCGACCACGGAAAGACCACGCTGGTCGATCAGATGCTGCGCCAGAGCGGCACGTTCCGCGCCAACGAAGTGGTGCAGGAGCGCGTCATGGATTCGGGGGATCTGGAGCGCGAACGGGGGATCACCATTCTGGCCAAGAATACGGCCGTTCAGCACGACGGGGTGAAGATCAATATCATCGATACGCCCGGCCACGCGGATTTTGGCGGCGAGGTAGAGCGCATCCTGATGATGGTGGACGGCGTGCTGCTGCTGGTGGATGCGTTTGAGGGCGTGATGCCGCAGACGCGCTTTGTGCTGCACAAGGCGCTGTCCATGGACAAGCGCATCGTGGTCGTGGTCAACAAGATCGACCGGCCCGGTGCGCGCCCGGCCGAGGTGGTGGACGAGATCATCGAGCTGTTCATCGAGCTCAACGCCAATGACGATCAGCTGGATTTTCCGGTGGTCTATGCCTCGGCGCGCGACGGCGTGGCGTCGCTTCAGGCCGAGCAGAGGGGGAGCGATCTCGCGCCGCTGTTCAAGACCATTGTCGAGCACATCCCCGCGCCGCAGGGAGACCCCGACGGGCCGTTTCAGCTGCTCTTTTCCAATATCGATTACAACGACTACGTCGGCCGCATCGGCGTCGGGCGGATTGAGCGCGGGCGCGTGCACCGTGGGGACAACGCCACGCTGTGCCGTGCCGATGGCACGCAGCGCGCCGTCAAGATCACGCGCCTGTATCAGTTTGAAGGCCTCAAGCGCGTAGAGGTGGAGCAGGCGGAGATGGGCGATATCGTAGCGGTGGCCGGCATTGCCGACCTCAACATCGGGGAGACGGCGTGCGACCCCGCAAGGCCCGAACCCCTGGGGTTTGTCAAGATCGACGAGCCGACGCTTTCCATGTTGTTCATGGTCAACGACAGCCCGTTTGCGGGCAAGGAAGGCAAATACGTCACCTCGCGCCATCTGCGCGAGCGGCTGTACAAGGAAGTGCTGACCAATGTCAGCATGCGCGTGTCGGATACCGACAGCACCGATACCTTCGAGGTGTGCGGCCGCGGCGAATTGCACCTGTCCATCCTCATCGAGACGATGCGGCGCGAGGGGTATGAGTTTGCCGTTTCCCGTCCGCACGTCATCTTCAAAAGGGATGAGAAGGGCCATCGCCTGGAGCCCATGGAGCGGTTGACGGTGGACGTCCCCGAGGAGTTTGTGGGCAACGTCATCGAGAAGGTGGGGGTGCGCAAGGCCGAGATGCTGGACATGCGCCCCAATGGACAGGGGGGCATGCGGTTGGAGTTCTCCATTCCCGCCCGCGGGCTGATGGGATACCGCAGCGAGTTTTTGACGGATACCAAGGGAAACGGCGTGATGAACCACGTCTTTGACGGATATGCGCCGTACAAGGGAGAGATCAACCAGCGCACGCGCGGCAGCATGGTTGCGCACGAGGCGGGCGAGACGACGGGGTACGGCCTGTTCAATGCACAGGAGCGTGGCAGGCTGTTCCTGGGCCCCGGCGTGCCGGTGTACGAGGGGATGATCGTGGGCGAAAACGCCAAGAGCGACGACATTGTGATCAATGTGTGCAGGAAAAAACACGTGACCAACATGCGCGCGTCCGGCTCCGACGAGGCGCTCAAACTCACCCCGCCCACGGTGTTGAGCCTGGAGCAGGCGCTGGAGTTCATCGCCGAGGACGAGCTGGTGGAGGTGACGCCGGCCAATATCCGCATGCGCAAGATGACGCTGAGCAACCAGTTGCGCGCCAAACAACTCGGCGCCGCGGCCAAGGCGGGCCGATAGGATATGACCTGATACAAAGCGAAACCGCCCGCGGGAACGTTCCCGCGGGCGGTTTTTGGCAGCGGATGGAATCACCAGCCGCACATGTGCTCCAAAAAGATCTTGACGCCAATGATCACGAGAATGCAGCCGCCAAAGATTTCGGCCTTCTGTTTGAGCATGGCGCCAAACTGCTTGCCCAGATATGCGCCGAACAGGCAGCACAGGAACGTGATGACGCCGATCAGCGAGGCGGAGGCCAGGATGTTGACGGACATCAGCGCAAAGCTGATGCCCACCGCCAGCGCGTCGATGCTGGTGGCGATGGCCTGCAGCAACAGCGTGCGGAACGTAAAGATGCGCACGGCCGGGCACGCTTCCGGGTGGCGGTGTTCCTGGATGGCCTCTACGATCATCTTGCCGCCGATAAAGCCCAGCAGGATGAGCGCCACCCAATGGTCCAACGAGGCGATGGCGTCGCTGAAGGTGCGGCCGGCCACAAACCCGATCACCGGCATCAGCGCCTGGAACAGGCCGAACGCCAATGCCGCACAGAACGACTGCTTTTTGCCCATGTTGTGAAAGCACATGCCGTTTGAAAGCGAGACGGCAAACGCGTCCATGGAAAGGCCCAGCGCAAGGAAGAACAGTGTCAGTGTACTCATGGGAACTCCTTTTTGTATCTGTGTATCGTATATGAACACACAGGTTGTTTCATGCAAACCACGGCACCTCCGGCGGCACAGCATACGCCGTTGGCACAAAAAAAGCATGCAGAACCAAAAGCTCTGCATGCGTCTTGTTCTTTGAGGCAAGCCAGGCGCCCTTTTGCGCCAGTGTGTTGACTTGACACGCGCCAAAGCGCGCAAACTACTCCCGCATGAAGTAAAGGTATTATAGCACATACGCCTGGTCGGATGCAATGCCCAGATCTGTAAAACGGTGGGCAATCCCGATCATTGTGTCCGTTTGGTTACAAAACGGCACCCGGCATGTAGCTGGTC
>DXZF01000180.1 GCA_019415425.1 Bacillota bacterium
ATCCTGGTGCTGTTTGTGGTCAGCGGCGTGGTGCTTTCCGCCCTCGGCCTGTACGGGCCGCTGGCCGACTTTGCAGGCGCCGGCGCGACGATTCCGCTCACCGGCTTTGGCCACACACTGGCGCAGGGCGCCAAGACCGCCATCATGGAGAAAGGCTGGGTTGGCATCCTCACAGGTGGCATCACCGCCACGGCGGGCGGAATTGCCGCGGCCATCGTCTTTGGATATCTCAACGCGTTGATCTTCAATCCAAAGACCAAAAAGTAAGGCGATAGAGAAAATCCAACGAAAACGGTTCAGGTACGATACGGCCCCTCGCTGCACAAGTCGAGGGGCCTTTTGGCGTTCGGATGAAAGGGAAGTTTGCAGCAGGCAATGTGAAGGAAAAAGCAGCTTCCAGACATACGCAATGCCGATCGCCCAAAGCAAAAGCGGTTGAAGACGTCGTGAATGCACCATTTGACTGAAACAAAGGCAGCGCAAGACGATGGACACGAAAACCGCAAATCGTGTGGCATCTGCGCCAGCCCATGAAAAAGCAATGCGCCCGGCAACCTGTGCCGGGCGCAAGAAAAATGCGATCGATCAGTCGTCGTCAACCGCCCCGGTGGGCGTTGCGGTCGCTGTGGGGGTGGGCGTCGCGGTGGACAGCGGATAGTCCGCCACGATCTGGTTGGCCATGCTCTGTACCGCTGCCGCCGCCGCGCGAATCTGCTCCGGCGTGGTCGTGGTATCTGCAATGGTGATCTGCAGGGCATTGACCAGCTGGGTAAAGGCCGTATAGGTGGCCTGCGGCAACTGGGCTCTGCGCGCCTCCACAGCCGATTGCGCGCTGGAGAGGATGGCGGTTGCTTCGCTGATGGCCGCCGGACGTCCCTGTGCGTTGGTCTGCGCATTGTGCAGATTGCAGAACTTCTCGGGGTTGGTCTCCTCCGTAATGTTCTCCTCTCCCAGGTGGTACCACGGGAATGCGCTCAGATCACAGCGGGCAAGGACCGTGCCGGCGGGCACGTACACGTGCGCCGACTGCGTCTGGTTGGGGCAGTACTGCGTAGCGTACAGCTTGCTGTCGGCACATACGGAGATCACCTTGTGGTACGTGCAGCTCTCGGTCGGCACCGTGCCGGAGAGGAACCAGTCCGTCACGGGGGTAAATCCGCCCGCATCCAGGGCACAGGCCTCGGTGGGCTTCATGCCGGACACGCGGCAAACCGTGCCCCGAACCAGGCCCAGCGACTCTGGCGAATCCGCAATGATGGGCTGATTCTCTAGCCCCTTTTCCTGGTACACCCGCGTCATGATCTGCGAGAACAGCGGCGCGGCATACCTGCCGCCACTGGCGCTACCGGCCAGACGCCGGTAATCGTCGTGGCCGATGTACACGGCCGCAGAGTAGTGCGGGGTGATGCCGGCAAACGTCACGCCGCGGTATTCGTCGTTGGTGCCGGTTTTGCCCGCCACCGTGATGCCGGAAACTTTGGCGCGCGATCCCGTGCCACCCTGTACCGCGGAAGTGAGCATGTCGACCAGCATCCAGGCGGTACTGGGCTTAAACGCCTGCGAGCGCGTCTGCATCGCCTTGGCGTCCAACACCACGTTGCCGTTCGCATCTTCAATGCGCGTAAACGAGATGGGCTTGATGTACTCGCCCTTGTTGCCAATGGCGCCGTAGGCCACGGCCTCATCCTTGGTCGAGATGCCGTTGGTGCCCAGCGCCAGGCCGGCGCCCGTCTTTTTGATATACTGCTCGTCGGTATCGATGCCCAGTTTTGCCAAGTAGGCCACAGAGTTGTCCAGCGCGTTTTCGCCCGACATCTCCATGAGCGTGCGCGCAGCGCTGACGTTCAAAGACTGCATGATAGCGGTGCGCATCGTCACCGGCGCTATGGTGCTGCCAGGATAGGGATAGCCGCCCCAGCCCGTGACCTCTCCCTTGAGGTTCTGGATGATGGTCCCACAGCCCAGGCCGTATTCCAGCGCCGGGCCGTATACCGACAGCGGTTTGATGGAAGACCCCACCGGCATATGCGCCTGATACGCGCGGTTGAGCACCTTGAGGCCTGTCGGCGGCGTGCGCCCACCCACCATGGCCACGATTTCGCCATTGCGGTAATCGTACACCGTGACGGCCGCTTGCGGCTGGATGAGGCCGTCGTCGTTGGTGGCGTCCTTGGGATCGCGCATCTTGGGATAGTTGCTGTAGTTGTATACGCAGTCCTCCGCCGCCTGCTGGATCACGGGATCCATGGTGGTGTAGATGCGGTAGCCGCTGGTGCGCAATTCGTTGTCGATGGCGTTGCGGTTTTCCTTGGTGTCCGGCAGATTGCGCGCCTCGAGGAAGTGGTCGATCACATCCGTGATCACATAGTCCACAAAGCTGGGCGCCGTGCCCAACGTGGTGTTGGTCTTTTCCTCCAGCACCGTCACCTTTTCCTGCAGCGCGGCGTTGTACTCTTCCGAGGTGATATACCCCTCGCTGTACATGCGGCTGAGGACGGTGTTGGTGCGGTTGTCGGTCACTTCAGGGCGGTTTCTGACGTAGTAATTGCGGCGCGGGTCATAGGTGGTCGGGCTCTGAATCATGCCGGCCAGCATCGCGCACTCGCGCAGCGTCAATTCGCTCAGCTCTTTGCCGAAGTAATCCTTGGCCGCGCTCTTGATGCCGTAGTTGCCCTGGGAGAGGTTGACGTCGTTGAGATACGCCTCCAGAATCTGCTCCTTGGTGTACTGCTGTTCCAGCTCCAGCGCCAGATAGGCCTCCTGAATCTTGCGGCGATAGCTGCGCTCCGGGGTGAGCATGCGGTTCTTGATCAGCTGCTGGGTGATGGTGGAAGCGCCCTGCACGCTCGAAGATGACAGGTTGCTGATGAAAGAGCCCACGATGCGCTTGAGGTCCACGCCATTGTGCGTCAAAAAGCGCGCGTCTTCGATGGCGATGACGGCGTTCTTGAGGTTTTCGGGAATCTCGTCATACGCAGTCCACAGGCGGTTCTGGCCGCCGGAATACGTGGTGAGCAGGTTGCCCTCCGCATCGTAGATCTGGCTGGAGAGCGCAACGCTGCTGATGATCTGCAAATCCAGCTCCGGGGCCGTGTTGACATACGCCTGTGCAATGCCAAACAGCGCACCCCCGCCGATAAAGCAAAAGACCAGCATCAGCGCCAGCGTGATCTTGAAGCTGGTCGCCGCCACGCACAGCGCAAAGTGCGGCGGCTTTTTGCGCGTGGTCAGGATGGATTGCGGATGGTCGCCATCGTGGTCCACGTGCTCGTCCAGGCTTTTCCAGAGCGAGTGCAACAACCCCTTGCGGCTACGCTCCTTTTCCGCCCGCTTTTTTTTCTCCTTGGATTTGGCAGCGACGGGTATGCGCTGCGTATGCTCGCCCTCTGCCTGATGGCCGGAGCGTTTGGCCGTTTTCGGCTCGTCAGAATCGTATCGTTTCGGCATGAAAGTCTCCTTGTCTGTCAATGGAAATACCAAGTATGCATATTATATCATATCCGGTCAAAAAGAAAATGGACAGAAATGGGATGGAACTATGGGCAAAATTCGCAATAAGTGGCTCTGTTTGACGCTGTACGTCATCGGGATGGTGCTGCTGTGCCTGGTCTGCGTGGAGTGGAGCCTGCGCGCCGTCGCGCGCGAGTACGCGCTGGCACGCGGCCGGATGATCGCCAACGACGCTGTGAACCAGGCCTGCCTTGAAGAGGATTTTGCCACGTGGTACGATCAGCTGGTGCACATCACGCGCGATGAAAACGGCAACGTGCAGAGCGTGGAAATCGACGGCTTTGCCTTAAACCAGCTCTCGGGCCGCATCGCACAGCGCACACGCGAACTGCTCACCCAGGCGGGGGAAGAGCCGGTGCGCATCCCGTTTGCAGGCGTGTTGGGCATCCAGGCCGTGGGCGTCAAGGGCCCTGCGTTCGTGGTCAGCTGCCGCGCGATCCCCGCGGTGGATACGCAGCTGTACAGCCAGTTTGTCTCGGCCGGCATCAACCAGACCAACCACCGCATCACGGCCAAGGTGGACGTCCTCATCCGCTTTATCCTGGCGGGCCAGAGCGTGGATTACAACTTTCAGACCGACACCATTTTGTGCGAGACGCTCATCGTCGGCACCGTACCCGACACCTATTTACAGAATAACGGGCAGAGCCAGGTCTTGCCGCTTGTGCCCACCGAACCGTAACCGGTGGACACGGGCACGCGAAAATGGTATAGTGA
>DXZF01000181.1 GCA_019415425.1 Bacillota bacterium
GTCTCCCAGCAGGTGCAGGATGCGCACCGCCTCATGGCTCAAGGTCTCCATCGAGCGCAGGAGGGGGGTCTTTTTGTCCAGCGCCTCGCCGCTGTAAGAGCAGAAGGCGGTGGGAATGCACAGCGTGCCGTCCTTGATGAACGCGTAAGAGGTCGGATCCCACGCCGTGTAACCGCGCGCTTCAAACGTAGCGCGCAGCCCACCGGAGGGGAAACTGCTGGCGTCCGGCTCGCCCTTGATCAGCTCTTTGCCCGAAAACTCCATGATGACGGTGCCGTCGTCCTTGGGCGAGATGAAGCTGTCGTGCTTTTCGGCGGTGACGCCGGTCATGGGTTGGAACCAATGCGTAAAGTGCGTGGCGCCCTTTTCGATCGCCCAGTCCTTCATCGCACTGGCCACGACGTTGGCCACCGTGCTGTCCAACGCCTTGCCCTCTTTGATCGTCTGTTTTAAGGCGCGGTAGGTATCCTTGGGCAGCCGCTGCCGCATGACACTGTCGTTAAAGACCATGGAGCCGAACAGTTCTGTAATCTGTGTCATTGTAAAGACCTCCCTCATCGTGGAAAATCAAAAAAGGCGCCGCGGGCCAATGCCCACAGCGCCTTTGCTGTTTACGTGGGCAGTATAGCGCGGGCAAAGGACGATGTCAATAGCGGTTGTGAAAAAATTTCAAAATTATTGCAAGAGCTGCAAATGAAACTTGCAAATCAGATCGGAGAGCACTGCGCACAGTTCGAAATTGCACGCGTATAGACAAGTGTGGACAAGCGGAAATGCAGGCGGCCTCAAAAAACGTGCAAAAGCACTTGACGCGTAGGGGGGGAAACGGCTATAATGCAGCCAACGGAGTGAACAAAGGCGTTCACCAACGGCCAATGTGCAGTAGAGGCATTGGCCGTTGGTGAACGCCTTTTTTTCGCAATTGGTTTAGGAGGAAAGGCAATGCAAAGAGAAGGACAGGTACGCATCCCCTCCGGGTGCGCCATCTCGGGCATGTTTTCCAAATCCCGCGAGAACATGAGCGGTCGTGCGATTGTGGATTCCATCGCGATCATGCACGACAGATCCAACGGCCTGGGCGGTGGATTTGCGGCGTACGGCATCTACCCGGCGTACCGCGATGCGTACGCGTTTCACCTATTCTATGACGACACCGCCGCACAGCGGGCGTGCGAAGACGTGCTCAGAGCACAGTTTACCGTACTGTATGCAGAGGAGATCCCTACCCGTAAGACGCAAGGCGTGACGGGCGTGCCGCTGATCTGGCGGTACTTTCTTCAGCCGGACGAAAGTGCGATGCACAAGCTGCACATGGATGAACGCAGCTACGTGGCGCACTGCGTGATGCGCATCCACGCCGATGTGCCGGGCGCGTTCGTCTTTTCCAGCGGCAAGGACGTAGGGGTCTTTAAGGGCATCGGGTTCCCCGAGGACGTGGGCGAATTCTACCGGCTGGAGGAGTACAGCGGCTACAGCTTTACTGCGCATGGCCGGTACCCGACCAACACGCCGGGCTGGTGGGGCGGCGCGCATCCGTTTGCCCTGCTGGACACCACCGTGGTGCACAATGGCGAAATCTCTTCCTACGACGCCAACCGCCGCACGGTCGAGATGTACGGCTACAGGTGTGCGCTTTTGACGGATACCGAAGTCATCGCGTATATGATCGACTACCTCGTGCGCCGGCAGGGCCTGTCGATGGAAGAGGCGGCGAGCGTCATTGCGGCGCCGTTCTGGAGCACCATTGCGCGCATGGAGGAACCGCAGAAGAGCGAATTGACGTATCTGCGCAGTGCGTTTGGCAGCTTTCTGATCACGGGGCCGTTCTCCATCCTCGTCGGCTTTACCGGCGGGATGATGGCGCTCAACGACCGGTTGAAACTGCGTTCCATGGTCGTGGGCGAAAAGGACGATCGCGTGTACTTTGCCAGTGAAGAGAGCGCCATCCGGCGCATTGCGCCTGCGCTGGACCGCCTGTATGCGCCCAAGGGCGGCGAGCCGGTGGTGGTGCGTTTACAGGGGGAGGAATAAATCATGGCCATTCGTTGGATTCAACCGGAATACGAAGTGGTGCGCGACCAGAACCGCTGCATCCTGTGCCGCGCGTGTGAAAGGCAGTGCAGCAACCACGTGCACAAGCTGGACCAGGGGCTGCACATGATGGTCAGCGACGACACCGCGTGCGTCAACTGCCACCGCTGCGTGTCGCTGTGCCCGACGCGCGCGCTGAAGATCGTGCACACCGATCACACCTTTAAGGCCAATGAAAACTGGAGCGGCGACGCCATCTGCGACATTTACCGCCAGGCCGAGACGGGCGGCGTACTGCTCTCCTCCATGGGCAATCCACAAACGTACCCCGTCTACTGGGATAAGCTTTTGATCAACGCTTCCCAGGTCACCAACCCCTCCATCGACCCGCTGCGCGAGCCGATGGAGACGCAGGTGGTGTTGGGCAAAAAGCCCGAAAAGATTCAGCGCGACGCGCAGGGGCATATCGCCGACAACCTGCCGCCGCACCTCAAACTCAAGGTGCCCATCCTGTTCTCGGCCATGTCGTACGGCTCCATTAGCTACAACGCGCACGAGAGCCTTGCGCGCGCGGCACAGGCACTGGGCACGTACTACAACACCGGCGAGGGCGGGCTGCACAAAGATTTTATCCCCTACGGCCCGCACACCATCGTGCAGGTGGCTTCGGGACGCTTTGGCGTGCACCGCGGCTATCTGGAGACGGGCGCGGCCATCGAGATCAAGATGGGCCAGGGCGCCAAGCCCGGCATCGGCGGGCATCTGCCCGGCAGCAAGATCGTGGGCGATATCTCGCAGACGCGCATGATCCCCGAAGGGTCCGATGCCATCTCGCCCGCGCCGCATCACGATATCTATTCCATTGAGGATTTGCGGCAGCTGGTCTATTCGCTCAAGGAGGCCACGGCGTATGAAAAACCCGTGATCGTCAAGATCGCGGCGGTGCACAACGTGGCCGCCATCGCCAGCGGCATCGCGCGCAGCGGCGCGGACATCATCGCGATCGACGGCTTTCGCGGTGGCACCGGCGCGGCGCCGGTGCCACCGCGAAAGCCGTCGATCGCGATGATG
>DXZF01000182.1 GCA_019415425.1 Bacillota bacterium
TCAGATGTGTATAAGAGACAGGTCCAATGCAAACGCGTCGGTGCGCACGGCCACCTCGCACGAGGCGTGGGCGTACGGCTTGATCAGCACGCCGGTGCCGCGGCGGGGGATGGTCTTTTTTCGCATGAAATCGCCGTCGTCGTCCAGCTTGGTGCCCCAGAAGGCGTCGATGGCGTCGCCGTCGTCGTTGTAGCGCGCGCTGCCCAGCACCTGCGGGTCAAAGGCGCACACCCGCCCGTCGGCAGTGCCAAAGTACAGCTTGTCCTCATGGGCAAACAGCACGCGCGCGGGCACGTTGGTCCAGTAGTACCACTCGTAGCCGTACGCGCTGTCGCTGCGGTTGGCGGTGCGCTGGCGGCCGTCCGCGACGTAGCACACGCCGTTGACGCTCAATACGTAGCACCCGTTCCACACCGTGGCGACGGCCTCGTCCAGCCCGCCCTCGCGCGTCAGGCGCGCGTCCACAAAGTACGAGCGGTTCTGCATCACGCGCTGCTGCTTGATGCCGTAGCTGAGCACCGGGGCGAACACCCCCTCGCGCGAGAGGAACAGCGGGTCGTCGCGCAGCGTGGCAAAGGCGTGCATGCTGACGGCGCCCACGCCGGCCATGCCCTGCTGCACCGGGAACACCGGCTCGCCGGATTCGTCCAGCGCGGCGGTGCGCAGGTACACCGTGGCGTCCTGGTCGTCATCGGCCTTGAGGATCAGCAGGCTGTCGCCCTGCTTTAAGTACCCCATGATGGCGCTGCTGTCGGCGCCGATGCGGCAAAAGCTGACGTCCGGCACGTAGGTGGGGTCGTACAGGCCGCTGTGCCAGTCGGTGTTGGGCGCGTCCGGGTTGCCAGAGAAGAACACGCGCGAGTCGTTGCCCAGCCCGAAGATCGTGGCGAAGCGGCAGCGGTTGATGCTGTCCACATCGCTGCCCGCCTCGCACGGGAACGAGATGACGACGTTGTCCACGCCCTGCCCGTCGGCCGGGGGGTCTGTAAAGGTCACGGTGTTGCTCACGTACCCCACGGTAAAGCCCTCGGTCACCGGCGCGCCGTCCACCGTCACCTCCACGGTGCCGGCCTCCACCTGCCCGTCCAGGTGGTACACGGTGGAGGTGCCGTCGCCGCAAAAGGCGTTCTTGCGCCGCTTGCCGATCAGGTTGACCGCCTCGAACACGCTGCCGCCCGCGCCGTCGGGCTGGCGGCCGATGCTGGTGGTGGGCACATACGCCAGATCGCTCACGCGCTTGACGGCGGCCTGCCCGTCAAACTGCCCAAAGACCAGGTAGTTGGCGCCGTCCAGCAGGTACAGCTTTCCGCCAAAGACGAACCCGAACGAGCGCGCGTCGTTGGCGGTGGTGTACAGGTTCTGCCGCTGGCCGTTCTCGGGCCAGAAGCGCTGCAGCTTGGTGCCCTGGTGCACCAGAAACCACGTCTCCACCGTGCCGTCCGCAAGGCGGACCGGCAGCGCGTGCAGGCCGTTGATGCGCTCGGCAAACGCGCCCAATACGCGCCAGCCCAGCCGTTTTTCGGGGTAGCCGCCAAAGTCGCTGACCAGGTTCTGGCACAGCGGGCTGCGGCTGGGGTCGATGCGGCTGGGGTCGGTGGAGAAGTCCACGCCGCGGAACTGCGCGTACTGCCGCGTGACGGCCGCGGTGCGCTCGGTGCGCGCGCTCACGACAGCCACCCGCTTTCACACGCAAACGGCTGCCCCGCCCCGCCGCGCTGCAGCGCCATCCGCTGCTGCTTTTGCAGCTCGTACTGCTGGCGGTACTGCTGCGCCAGCGCCAGGTCGTCCTCGGCGATCAGCTGCGCCGCCACCGCGTACGCGATCAGCGGGTGCGCCGCCTGCGCGATCTCGGGCGAGGCCGTCTCGTACGCCTGCTCGTCCACGCGCTGCGGCAGCACGTGCACGTACACCGTCACCGGCTGCGCGCCCTGCACGTACAGCTGCCCTTCGCCCGCCAAAGTGAACGGGTGCGTCTGCCCGTCTGCGTCCACGGCCTGCGGGCCGGGCGAGAGCGAAAGCAGTTGCCTTCCGTACACTGCCTGCGTGAGCGCGGCCAGGTCGTACCCGCACGCGTCGCTGCGCCACAGCGGCACTTCCTCCGCCCGCGCAAACGGCCCCTGCCACACCGCCGCGCACGCGATCTGCGCGCCGGCCTGCGGGGTGCAGACCAGCGTGCCGTCCGCCTCCAGCTGCTGCAAAAGCGCCAGCCGCCCGGTGCCGGTCTGCTGCTGTACCGTGGCGCCGTCCGCGTCCTTGAGCGCGATTTCCACCGGCCCGTGCGCCATCAGCGACGCGCCGCCCGCTTTGGCGGGGTACGGCAGCGTCAACGCCTGCGCGCTGCCCGCGCACGTGCACAGCGCACGCGGCTGCGGCAGCGCCAGCGCGCGCACGATCGGGCTCGCGCTCTGCGCCAGGTCCACTTCCGCCGCGTACATCGCCGCCGGCATCGCCATGCACAGGTCGCGCGTGTTGCCGTCCTGTACCCGCGTGCCGTGTACCGTGTACGCAAACAGCAGCTGCAGCACCTGCTCTTCAATCTGTTTGTACGTCATGTTCTCTCCTTCTCTGCCATGGGCGCTGTGGGTTCTTTTGTAGGGGCGCCGCCCCTACGACCCCGCTTAGGGATTTCATCCCTAAGAACCCGGTTCGCAAATGCATGCGCATTTGCTTGGGGAGGGATTGGGCCTGCCCTGTTGCACAGCGGTGCATGCCTCGCTGCTTTCGCGGGTTCTTTTGTAGGGGCGCTGCCCCCTTCCTCTGGTTTTCAGGGCTCTGCCATCGCCTATGCGGCTCGGCAGTCGCCACTGAAAGACCAGACCCTCCGCCTCCCTCCCCCTGCCACTGGCAGCGGTCGGCTTCGGTTCCCCGCTGGGGCATTCTGCCCCTCCCTCTGGTTTTCAGGGCTCTGCCATCGCCTACACGGCTCGGCAGTCGCCACTGAAAGACCAGAACCTCCATGTCGCTTCATCCGCCACTGGCGGCGCTCCATTCCGGTTCCACCGGCGGCAGTCGGCTTCGGTTCCACTGGCGGCGCTCCATTCCGGTTCCACTGGCAGCGCTCAGCTTCGGTTCCCGCCAAAGGGTTTTCACCCTTTGGAATCCCGTAGCGCAAATGCATCCGCGTTTGCTTTTCACAAGGGAGTTTTGGCACCGCAAACGGGGCGCACATCAGCTATGCGCCCTGTTTGCTCATTCTTTTGGCATGGCAAAAGCTGCAGCGTCCTCCTGCCTTTTCAGCGCCTGCCGCACTTCATAGCGCACTTGCTGGCTGGGATGGCGTCCCTGTGAAAGCGCATACGCGCGCAGCTTTTCGTACAGCTCCATGTCCATGCTGAAGCTCACCGTTTTCTTCTGTGCCTTTTTCATGGCCAAACACCTCCTTCCATACACCGTGGTATGAAAACCGTTCTTTCAATGAGGAGCATTCAAAAAATGACTTTGTTTGTCGAATGAACACCAAATGGTGTTCAACAGACAAAATATAACACCATACGGTGTACGCTGTCAACAGGATGAAAGGGGCAGGGGGAATCAATGTGGTATATAGGCGAATTAGAGATCTGAGGGAAGATGCGGATTTGAGTCAAAAGCAACTTGCGGAAATTCTGCACATGCATAAGACTACATATGCCAGATATGAAACAGGAGAAAGAGAAATACCGCTTGCAGTTGCCATTCGGCTTGCAAAGTACCACAAAGTAAGTTTGGATTATCTTGCAGGGTTGACAAACCACAAGGGGAGATAAAAAGCGCGTATGCGCTTTTTTTGTGCTTAGAGGCGTGGCTCCATGCCTTGTCCCCAGGCAAATGCGGTGTGCATTTGCGCAAGGAATCTAAAAAAGCCTCCATGCAGAGGCTTTTCATTCTTCATTCAACAACCAGAGGATGCTCACTTCCAGCGCCTGCGCAAGAAGGGCAGCTCGTAATCGGGTAAAACGCGGTCACCCGTTTCGATGCGGCTGACGGTTTTCTGCGTCACTTCCAGCCCCAGAAGCTGCATTTTTGTGACCAACTGCTGCTGGGAAAGTTCCTTCGCTTTGCGGGCCTGGCGAATGCGCGCGCCAGATCGATTGTATTTTCCCTTATCGTCATAGAGTTTCATGGAATATCCTGATTGGCTTTTGCGTCGATGTGAAAAAGGGCCAAAATAAAATCACGTTTGACAAAGGGCCGGGCCATTCTCACCGAATTTCCTGGTCCAACGTGTCGAATTCCGGTGTGGCAAAAAATTCTCCCAGGGTAATGCCAAGCCCATCGCACAGCTTTTTGATCGTGACGACGCCCGGGTTCCGACTCTTTGCATAAAAGATATTTTGAATGGTGGAGTTGGCGACACCCGATACATAACTTAAGCCGTTGATGGTCAGGTTGCGTTCGCGACAGAGTGCGGCAATTCGGTTGGCAAGGGCTTCCTGTGTGGTCATCTGATTTCCTCCTGCCAAAAATTTGCCATGTATCGCAAATCATTGTTTCCTATATATAGTAAATCATGCGGAAAAGCGTTAAAATTGCTATATATAGCATATGGAGGAAACATGAAAACACGGACATGTTGCTTTACAGGGCATCGGAATTTACCGCCGTCTGCGTTGCCACACATCCGCTGCCGCCTATCGGCATGCATGACGACGTTGATTCAACAGGGCGTTGTTTACTTTGGCGCGGGCGGTGCGCTGGGATTTGATACGCTGGCTGCACAGATGGTACTGGATTTTCAAACACAATATCCGCAGATTCGCCTGATTCTCGTTCTGCCCTGCGCCGATCAAACGCGCAAATGGTCGCCAGAGAATCAAGCGAGATTTCAATCCATTTTGCGCCGTACAGATAAGATCGTGGTGCTTGCCAAGCAGTATGAACCCGGCTGCATGCAACGCAGGAACCGCTACCTTGTCGATCACAGTGGGGTTTGCGTGTGTTATTTGACAAGGAATGCGGGGGGAACGTTCTATACGGTCCAATATGCGAAGAAAAACGGGCTTACCGTCCTGAACTGCGCTTTGCCCTGAGCACCGCCCGCATCTGCCCGCAGGCGGGATTCTGTTTTCAGACGAATGCCCACACCGGCCATGCGGGTCGCGCCTGCGCCCCCGGCCGCGCGCGGATGCGGCAAAAAAAGGATTTTTCCCGCCCGGTGTGGAAGTAATATACAACACGACACCCACAGGCGGGGGAGGGATTTTTGATGGAGATCGTACAGCGCACGTTGGACATGCAGGCAAAGACGCTTTCGCCGTACGCGACGCTGGCACAGCACAGCCGCGGGCGCAGGCGCGAAGAGGAGCCGTGCCCGGTGCGCACGTGCTTTGCGCGCGACCGCGACCGCATTCTGCACTCCAACTCCTTTCGCCGCTTAAAGCACAAGACGCAGGTGTTCATCGCGCCGGAGGGCGACCACTTCCGCGAGCGCATGACGCACACGCTGGAAGTGACGCAGATCGCGCGCACCATCGCGCGCGGGCTGCTGCTCAACGAGGACCTCACCGAGGCCATCGCGCTGGGGCACGATCTGGGGCACACGCCGTTTGGCCACACCGGCGAGCGCGTGCTCAATGCGCTGTGCAAGGCCGGGTTTCGCCACAACGAGCAGAGCCTGCGCGTGGTGGACGTGCTGGAGCGCGACGGCAAGGGCCTGAACCTGACCTTTGAAGTGCGCGACGGCATCCTCAACCACCGCACCTCGCTCACCCCGTCCACGCCGGAGGGGCACATCGTGCGCCTGTCCGACAAGATCGCGTACATCAACCACGATATCCAGGACGCCGAGCGCTGCGGCGAGCTGTCGGAGGACGACCTGCCGCGCGCGTGCGTGCAGCTGCTGGGCCACAGCAGCTCCGAGCGCATCCACACGCTGGTGGTGGATACCATCACGCACTCGCACGAGGGCGAAATCCGCATGAGCGCGCCCGTTGCCAAGGCCATGGCGGACCTGCGCGCATTTCTGTTTGAAAAGCTGTATTTTGGCGCGCGCGCCCGCGTACAATCGCAAAAGGCGGAAGGGCTGCTGAACATCCTCTTCACCCACTACATGGAGACGGAACACGCCCTGCCGCCGCTGTACGAGGCGATCGCGCAGGCCGAGGGGCGCGAGCGCGCGGTGGCCGACTACATTGCGGGCATGAGCGACCAGTTCGCCACCCGCACCTTTACCGGGCTGTTCGTGCCCACGCAGTGGCGCGGCGCACAGCGCCTGTAGAAAAAAGAAGGATTTTGCAAAATCGTGTCGAATATATTCTTATGCACATAGAAAGGGGCGCAGGATGGCAGGCTTTTATGCAGAAGACTGGTTAGAGGATCTGCGCGCGCGCAACGACATTGTGCAGGTGGTCTCCCAATACGTGCCGCTCACCCAGAAGAGCCGGCGCTACTGGGGATGCTGCCCCTTCCACAGCGAAAAGACGCCGTCCTTCTCCGTGGATCCGGACAAGCAGTTCTACTACTGCTTCGGGTGCCACGCCGGCGGCAACGTCATCCACTTCATCATGAACGCCGAAAAGCTGACCTTTCCCGAGGCCGTGCAGTTCCTGGCCGAGCGGGCGGGCATTCCGCTGCCGGATACGGCCAATGACGAGGCGTTCCAAAAGAGGCGGCAGCAAAAGGAGCGGCTGTACGGCGCGCTGCGCGAAGCGGCCCGCTACTACCACCGCATGTTGCACACCGATGCGGGCGTACAGGCGCGCGCGTATCTGGAGCGGCGCGGCATGACGCAATCGCAGATCGTGCACTTCGGGCTGGGGTACGCCCCGCACGGCTGGCAGAATCTGACCGACTACCTCTTGCAAAAGGGGTACCGGCCGCACGAGCTCGTCAAGGCCGGCCTGATGGTGGAAAAGGGCGATCGCCGCTACGATTTCTTTCGCGATAAGGTCATGTTTCCCATCATCGATCAGCGCGGCCGGGTGGTGGGCTTTGGCGGCCGCATGATGCAGGGCGATGGGCCCAAGTACATCAACACCGCTCAGACCGCGGTGTACAACAAGCGCGAGATGCTCTACGGCATCAACTTCTCCCGCCGCTTCGGCCACGCGCGCGAGCTGTTCGTGGTGGAGGGGTATATGGACTGCATCACCGTCTCCAGCTTCGGGTTTGAAAACGTGGTGGCCAGCCTGGGCACCGCGCTGACCACCGGGCAGGTGCGGCTGATCCGCCGCTTTGCCGATACCGTGTACATCTGTTACGACGGCGACGCGGCCGGGCGCAACGCCACGCTGCGCGGGCTGGATCTGGTGGAAAAGGAGGGCCTTTCGGTGCGCGTGCTGATGCTGCCCGATGGCCTGGATCCCGACGACTTTTTGCGCCAGCGCGGCGCCAAGGCGTTTGCAGAGCTGAAAAAGCAGGCGCTGACGCTGACCGAATGCAAGATCGAAGCGGTGCGCGCCGCGTGCGATATGCAGCGCGAGGACGGCCGCATGGCCTTTGCGCAAAGGGCGTGCGCGCTGCTCGCAGGCGCGTCGCCGGTCGAGCGCGAGCGGTACATGCGCCGCATCGCGCAGATCTCCGGCTTTGCGCTGGAGACCAT
>DXZF01000183.1 GCA_019415425.1 Bacillota bacterium
CAGCAGCGCCTTGAGCGTGGCATCGTCTTCCGGCCAGCCCTGCACCGCAGCGGGCACGCCGTTTCGCTCGTGGTCCACCGCCAGCATCGGCAGCCCACACAGCGCCACCTCGTCCGAAATGTCAATGGCCTGTCCATCCACGATGCGGTTGGGGCCACCGTTTAAAATCAGGCCCCGCACGTTCTGTTTCTGCGCCAGTTCCGCTGCCGTGATGTCGTGCGGGACGATCTCGCTGTACACGCCCAAATCGCGCACGGCGCGCGCGATGCGCGTGTTCTGTTCGCTGCCCAGATCCACGATTAAGATCATATCCTGTTTCATCTTTGCCTTCTCCTCCTCACCCGCCATATAGAACGGGCCTGTCGTATTTAATATACCGTAAAATGCGTATACGCTCAACGGCAATTCTCGCAGGCCATCCCGTCCACTTTGTGCTATGATGGGCATAGCGCATCGATTTTCTCAAAAGGACGTGAGCAAACTTGGCACGTATCGATTTCATTCCACAGAGCGGCACGTTTTACAAGGCCAACCTGCACAGCCACGGCACCGCCTCCGACGGCAACCTGACGCCCGAGGCCGCCAAACAGCTGTACATGCAGCACGGCTATTCCATCTATGCATATACCGATCACAACGCGCTGATCGATCACAGCGCGCTCGATGAGCCGGGTCGGTTTCTCACACTGCTGGGGTATGAGTTGGACGTCACGCGTAAGGACCCCGTGCACGGCCACTATCAGACCTGCCACATCAACGCCATTGCACGGGATCCCCAAAAGGCAACGTACATTCCAAAGCCTGAAGAATTCTCGATCGAGGCGATCAACCGTACCATTGCGCAGCTGCGTGCGGCGGGCTATCTGGTGCATTATAACCATCCCACCTGGAGCGGCGCCACCACTGCCGATTCCATCGCTTTGAAGGGGTTTCACGCCGTGGAGATATTCAATTACGGCTGTGAAATCGAGGCCAACTGTGGCGATGGGCGCGAGCACTACGACCAGATGATCCGTAACGGGCAAAGGCTGTACTGTATTGCCTGTGACGACAACCACAACAAATCCCTCAAGCCCGGCGCGCAGGATCGGGTGATCGACTCGTGCGGCGCCTGGACGATGATCAAAGCGCCGTCGCTGACGTACGCCAACGCCATCCACGCGCTGGAAAACGGTCACTTCTACTGCTCCTACGGCCCCGAAGTGTACGCCTACTATTTGCAGGACGACAAGCTGTGTGTGGACTGCTCGCCCGTGCGTGCCGTCTATGTGCGCACCAGCCGTCTGGGGGCATCGCGCTCCATCGCGTATGCGCACAAATGCATGACCCACGCCGAAATCGACTTTGCCGAATTCAAGGGCGATGAGACGTACGTACGGCTGGAACTGGTCGACGAGCAGGGCCGCATGGCCTTTTGCAATCCGTTTTACTTCGATACCATGCGCGCATAAGCGGTATCTGAACGAAAATCATACGCCGCTGCAAGTGCATGCCGCATGCCGCCGCCAAAGCGTCGAGAGGGAGAACGCCGTTCTCCCTCTCGTGTTATCCATTGAGCCCGTGCTGTTGCATCC
>DXZF01000184.1 GCA_019415425.1 Bacillota bacterium
GTTTTGAAAAGACGGTTCAATTTCATACGGGCGGCCCAGAAGGGATTGCGCCAATGCGCAGTCCCCTGCCAAAAGCGCCTCCCGTACGCGGGTGCTGGAAACCAGTGCGCCCGCAAATGCGATATCCTCTACCACGTGAACTTCGGTTCCATACGGTGCGCACAGCTGCTGCAGCTGTGCAATATCCCCGCGCCCAAACCGGCCAAAGCGATAATTTTGGCCGCAGAACAGCGCCCGTGTGCGTGCATTTTGACAGAGCATCTGCACAAATGCCTGCGGCGATTGGCTCGCATATGCATCCGTAAACCTCTGCAAGATGGCGCCGGTAAACCCCATTTGCCGGCAAAGGCGCATCTTCTGCTGCGCGGTGGTCAGGACGCCTCCCGCATGCTGTACCTTTTCCGGATGTGGGGCATTGGAATACGTGTAGACATAAGAAGGGGCGCCCTGTGCATTGGCGTAGGCAATACAGGCATGCATCAGCGCCTGATGGCCCCGATGTACGCCATCAAACATGCCCAGGGCCAAACAGGCACGCTGCCCATCCAGAACCGATTCGTCCGATGCGATGCGCAAAGCCTTCACCCCTCTGCTATCAATACTTTTTGCAATTGTAAACCATCTTCAACACGCTTGGCAACGCCAATGAGCGCTCCTTGCACAAACATGGCGCAACACTGCCCCACTTCGGCGCTACAATGCAAGATCAACGACTGCGCAATGGGCTTGCCATGCAGCGCATCCATGCGCGCCTGCGGCAACAATTCACAGCGCGGCAGGCCGGATAGCGCGGTCTCCATCGGCAACAGCACATCTTCCCAGCACCCGCGCTGCTGTGCCTGCGCAACCTCCTCCAGCGTCACGGATTGATCGATTGTAAACGGCCCTGTGCGCGTGCGCAACAAAAAGGCCAGATGTGCGTACGCGCCGCTCTGCACGCCCAAATCGTGGCAGAGCGTGCGGATATACGTCCCCTTGCTACAGCCGACCTCAAAGAGGAAGCGGTTGGGCCCGCTTTGCCCCAGATACCTTTTTTGCAAAAGTGTAACCTGGCGCTTGGGAATGTCGAGCTGGATTCCCTTGCGCGCCAGATCCACCATCTTGACGCCATTGCGCTTGATGGCCGAATAGGCGGGCGGCGTCTGCCAGAGGACCTCCGGCAGCGCAAAAAAGAGCGCGCGAAACGTCTGCTCATCGATCGTTTGCCCGCTCTGGTTGACAACGCATCCCTGCGCATCCTGCGTATCCGTGCTGGCGCCAAAACAGATCTCCCCGATATATGTCTTGGCGCCATCCATGGCATATTCCACCAGCCGTGTCGCCGTACCGATGAAGATGGGCAATACCCCGGCGGCCGGCGGGTCCAACGTACCGCTGTGCCCGACCCGTTTGATCCCCGTCAGGCGCCGGATGGTGCCTACGACCTGTCCGGAGCTCATTCCCGGCGGCTTTAAGACGTTGATGATTCCCTGCATGGCGGCAAAATCTCCCGTACAATCT
>DXZF01000185.1 GCA_019415425.1 Bacillota bacterium
CAGCAGTGCATGCAGGCATGTACGTTGATCTGCATCAGGTACGCGGCATCGTCATTTGCACACGTCTCCAGCGGCCCGGCGATGCCCATCCCCGCGTTGTTGACCAGCAGATCGATGCGCGCTTCTCGCAAAAAAATTTCCTCAAAACACGCGTCGATCTGCGCGCTGTCGCTCAAATCGCACGGCAGGTACACCATCCCCTCCAACGCGGGCTTGCTGCGGCAAAGCGTATACACCGTATACCCCGCCTGCAAAAGCGCCTGCGCCACCGCTTGGCCAATGCCGCGCGAGGCGCCGGTGACCACGGCCACACGTCGCTGCTCCGCCATCTCGTCCCCTCCTTTACGATTCAAACAGTTCCGTGAGGAACACCCATCTTTCCAGCGCCTGGTCCAGCTGCACTTGCAGTTGTTCTCTTTCCTCAACGGCCTGTTGCAGTGCCGCATAGTCGCTTTGGCTGTGTTCCATGCGCTGTTCCACCGCCTTGAGCGCCGCTTCCAGCGAGGCAATCTTCACATCGATCTGCGCGTATTCGCGCTGTTCATTGTACGAGGGTTTGCGCTTGCGGTTTGCGGCCTCGCCCCTGTGTTGCGGCTTGCCCTTGGGTTTTTCCTGTGCCCGTTGCTGGGCCTGTTGCTGCCTGCGAAGTTGCATGGCGTCGGTATAGCCGCCCAGGATCGGCGTGATGCGCCCATCGCCCTCAAACACCCATAGGTGATCGGTCACCTTGTCCAAAAAGTACCGGTCGTGCGAGACGGCCAGCACCGCGCCCGCAAACTGCTGCAGGTACGCCTCCAGGATCGTCAGCGTTTCGATGTCGAGGTCGTTGGTGGGCTCGTCCAACAGCAGCACGTTGGGCGCGCCCATCAATACGCGCAACAGCAGCAGGCGCCGCCGCTCGCCCCCCGAGAGCTGCGAAACGCGCTTGTATTGCACCGCCGCGGGGAACAAAAACGTCTCCAACAGCTGCGCGGCGGTGAGCACGCCCTGTGGCGTCTGGATGCGCCCGGCAATATCGCATACGCTCTGCAGCACCGTGCGCGACGGGTCCAGCTCTTCGGATTCCTGCGAAAAGAATCCGATGCGCACCGTATCGCCGCGTTCCACCTCGCCTGCATCCGGCAAGAGGGATCCCGCGATGAGCTTGAGCAGCGTGGACTTGCCACAGCCGTTTTTTCCCACGATGCCGATGCGCGCATCCCGTGCGATGGGCGCGCTGAAGTCCTCGATCAGTACGCGCTCGCCCATCTGCTTGTGTAGGTGTGAGAGCGTGAGGATCTTCTTGCCCAGCCGCGAGGCCGTGGACTGTATCTGCAACGCCGCCTGCGCTTGCGGTGCAGGTTGCGCCTTGAGCTCCTCGATGCGCGCAATGCGCTCTTTGCTCTTGGTGCCCCGGGCACGCGCGCCCCGCTGCATCCACGCAATCTCGCGCTTGAGCAGGCTCTGCCGCTTGCGCAACGTGCCGGCCTGCGCCGCTTCACGCGCCGCTTTCTGCTCCAAAAAGGAGGCGTAATGGCCCGTATACCGGTACAGCGTACCGTCCTCCACCTCCACGATCTGCTCCGTTACGCGGTCGAGAAAATAGCGATCGTGTGTAACCATGCACAGGGCGCCCCTGTACGCGCGCAGCCAATCTTCCAGCCACTCTACCGTCTCGCTGTCGATGTGGTTGGTCGGTTCGTCCAGAATCAGCAGTTCGCACGGGGTAAACAGCGCGCCGGCCAGCGCAACGCAGCGCCGCTTGCCCCCCGAGAGGTGCTCGATGCGCGCATCGGCATCGGGCAGGCCCAGGCGCGTCAGTACGTTTTTGGCCTCATATGCACGCGCTTGGCGCTCCTGGGGCGGCACCGACGCGAGCACCTGTTCGAGCACCCTGGCCCCTTGTGGGAATACCGGGTTTTGCGGCAGGTATCCGATGCGCACGCCCGGCATGCGCGTCACTGTGCCGGCGTCGGGCTGCTCCACCCCCGCCAGCAGGCGCAGCAGCGTGGACTTGCCCGCACCGTTGACTCCTACCACGCCGATCTTCTGCCCCGTTTCGATGTGCAGCGTCGCGTCTTTGAGCAACATGCGATCTCCATACGACTGGCAAATCCCCTCGGCTGAGAGCAACATCATGTCGGATCCCCTTCTATCTCCTGTACGCGCCCCACGCAATCGCCTTCCTGCAGCATCACCTTGATGCCGTGTGGATGAAACGCGCTGTTGGTCAAGATGCGCTTGACGTGCCCAAACGTGCGCTTGCCGGTGCGCTGGTCGGCCTTCTGGACGATCTGCACCGCCTGCCCGATGTGGATATCCGCGCGATTGCGTCCGTCTGCCATCGCCTTTCCTCCTCTGCTGCAAGGCGCGCCGAAGCCGCCCCCTTGTATCGTCCGTCCTGCGTATACGGGCTTCGGCAAGCCCCAGGTGCCCGCCGGCACGGCGGCCCTTGTGCACGGCATGTTCCACCAGTCCGCATTGCCGGCCGCTTGCCCTTCCCTTGCAAGCACAAGAGGGCCCATGGGCCCTCTGTTCGCAACGCCGTTTTAGTTGCGCAAGCTGTGAATGGGCGCGGGAATGCGTCCGCCGCGCGCGATAAACGTCTCACAGCCAAAGCGGTTGACGTCCATACAGTACGCGTGTCCAAACAGGCCGCCATACTCCACCCGATCGCCCGCGCGCTTGCCGGGCGCCGGAATGATGCGCACCGCCGTGGTCTTCTGGTTGATCATGCCGATGGCCGCCTCGTCTGCAATGATGGCCGAAAGCGTCGCCGCGCTGGTGTCGCCGGGCACTGCGATCATATCCAGGCCGACCGAGCACACGCACGTCATGGCCTCCAGCTTTTCCAGCGTCAGCGCGCCCGCGCGCGCCGCCTCGATCATCCCGATGTCTTCGCTGACCGGGATAAACGCCCCGCTCAGGCCGCCGACATGGCTGGACGCCATGACGCCGCCCTTTTTCACCGCATCGTTCAACAGCGCCAGCGCCGCCGTAGTGCCCGGCGCGCCCGCCATTTCCAGGCCCATCTCCGTGAGGATGTGCGCCACGCTGTCGCCCACTGCCGGCGTCGGGGCCAGCGAGAGGTCCACGATGCCAAACGGCACGCCCAGGCGCCTGCTCGCCTCGCGCGCCACGAGCTGGCCCGCCCGCGTGATGCGGAAGGCCGTCTTTTTGATGGTCTCCGCTACGACGTCAAACGGCTCGCCGCTGACCTGCTCCAACGCCGTCTTGACCACGCCGGGCCCCGAAATGCCCACGTTGATGACGCACTCCGGCTCGCCCACGCCGTGAAACGCCCCGGCCATAAACGGATTGTCCTCCACCGCATTGCTGAATACCACCAGTTTGGAGGCCGCAATGCCGTCCTGCTCCGCGGTGCGCTCAGCGCACTGCTTGATGATCTCGCCCATCTGCCTGACCGCATCCATGTTGATGCCCGTCTTGGTCGTCGCCACGTTGACGCTGGCGCACACGCGCTCGGTATGCACCAGCGCATCCGGAATGGAGCGCAACAGCGCCCGGTCCCCGTCGGTAAAGCCCTTGTGCACCAGCGCACTGTACCCACCGATGTAGTTGACGCCCACGGCTTTGGCGGCCGCATCCATCGCCTGCGCCACGGCCACATAGCCGTCGGCATGCGTGCTCTCGGCAAACATCGACACCGGCGTGACGCTGATGCGCTTGTTGACGATGGGGATGCCCAGCTCGTTTTCGATCGTCTCGCCCGTCTTGACCAGATCTTTGGCGTAACGGGTGATCTTGTCGTACACGCGCTGGGCGGTCTTTTCCATGCTCTCGCACCCGCAGTCGCGCAGCGAGATGCCCATGGTAATGGTGCGGATATCCAGCTTGTCCATCTGGATCATGCGGATGGTTTCCAGTATTTCTCTCTGATCGATTCTCTGCATGGCGCTGCCTCAGATCCGGTGCATGGCCTGGAAAATGGACTCGTGCTGCACGTGCACAGTCACGCCAACCTCTTCGCCCAGGCGCTTGAGCGCGGCCTTGAGTTCGTCAAACGACGCGTTGCACGCGGCCACATCCACCAGCATGACCATGGTGAAATACTCCTGCATGACCGTCTGGTTGATATCCAGGATATTGACGTTAAACTCCGAGAGCAGCGTGGACGTCTTGGCGATAATGCCCACCTTGTCCATGCCGATCACGGTGACAATGGTCTTGATCATTTGCGCTTTCCCCCCGTTGTCGCATGGCGCCCCACACTTGGACCGGCGTGCGGGGGGCCGTGAATTTGTTTCATTCTATCCTGCGATGCTGCGCCAATGCAAGAGGAAAACGTGGTAAAGCGCAAAAAAGGGCCGGATCGCTCCCCCGCCGCTACGGCCCCAGCGCTACTGCGCGGGCGTGTCCATCCGCCGGCCGTGCCCGCGACGGCTGCGCCATTTGCACCACTTTTTGTGCCATCGTACCATCGTGTACACACAGGTATGCCAAAATGGATGGTACACGTAGTCCCACTCCCCCACCGTGGTCAGCGCCGTGCCGCCAAACCCCTTTTTGAACCGATACAGCCCGCCCAGCGGGTGGTCGGCCGTCAGGCCGGTGGGTACGCCGCGCAGATCATACGTGCGCGCACCGCGCTGCATGCAGATGCGTATCATCTCCCACTGCAACAGATACGTGGCCATGCACGAGCGACCCTGGTTGGCCGATGCGCCGTACAGGTACATGCCCTGCCCCGCAAATACACTGCCCCACAGGGCGGCCACACAGCGCTTTTGCGCGTCATATGCCAGCAGCAGTACGCCGGCGCCCTTTTCGTTGAGCGCGTCGTACATCCGTTCAAAGTACGACTGCGCGCGAATGGCAAAGCCGTTGCGCGCGCCGGTCTGCCGCATCAATTCGTAAAACGCGGGAATGTCTGCACGCGTCCCCTCGCGCACCGTTACACCGCGCTTGATGGCAAGGCGGGTGTTGTAGCGATGTTTTTGCGAAAAGCGATTCCACACCATCTGTTCGGTCTTGCCGCAGAGCTCGATGCGCATCAGCGTGCGCGGCTGTACGCCTTCCCAGTCGATGGCGCTCTCATTTGCACGGTAGCCCAGCGCGCGCATGATCTCGCAAAACGTTCGATCTTCCCGCGGCACTGGCGGATCTATTTTGAGCGAGACGGCACGGTAACTGCGCGCCAGATCCTGTGCCTGCTGCGTCAACGCGCGCAGCACACCGGCATCGTGCCAGTCGCACACCGGTCCGCGGCTGGCGTACATCATGGTCAATGGAAGCCCCTTGAAGCGGCGAATGCGCACGCACATACTGCCCACAATGTTTTCGCGCGCATCTCGCACCACCAGCGTATGGCTGATCCAGTCTTCCTTGAGCTGCGACCACAGGCTGCTCTGGAACAGATGGCCGTGCGTATGCGTGTGGACAAACCGGTCGATTTCGTCATTTTCCCACTGCTCCGGCAGTGGCTCACGTGGTTTTTGCATCCTATCCCCCCCTTTGGCCGGCATTGTCTGTACGACCAATGTACCCACAAGATGCAAACGGGAAATGAGCAAGTTGTAAACAAAAAGAGGGGGGACTTGTAAACAATTTGTAAATGCGCAGGTCCTTCTTTTTTGGGCAGACACATGCTATGATACTGTCAATCTTCTGACAGACAACAAGGAGGGCACTTTGTCCAGACAAACGGTTTCCCGCCTGGCCGCTATGGCCATGGTGCTGTTGGCCATGCTCGCCGGCTATTTTCTCTATCGCAACCATACGCGCCCTCAAACGGCCACCTCGACGGCAACGCCAATGCCCACGCCCATCGTCACGCCCGTGCCGACGCCCGTGCCTACCGCAACCTCTGCGCCCGTGCTATATGCCTACAGTCCCAAAGAGCAGGTCACCTATCGCGGCCGGACGTACACCGATGAACTGGTCGACGTGCGCCGCTTTGTGCCACAGGTGCAGATCGACCTGATGTATGCGGGCCCCGACAATTTCATGCAGACCGTTTTGTATGAACGGGAGGTATGCATGCTCCAGCTGGGCACGGCGCAAAAGCTGGCCAAGGCGCAGGAGCGCTTTTTGGCCGACGGCTATTCGCTGATCATTTACGACGGATACCGCCCGCTATCGGTGCAGGAGAAGATGCACGAAACCATTGCGGATACGCGCTACATCGCCGCGCCGCCGTCCAACCACAACCGTGGTGCGTCGGTCGATGTCGCGCTCGTGGACCGCGAAGGCAACGTGTTGGAATTCCCCTCTGAAGTGGACACGTTCACTTCGGCCGCGCACCGCAATCTGCCGGATCTGTCGCGATACCAGAAGGGGACGGCGGCGTATGAAAAGCTGCTCAGGCAGTACCCCGATTTGGAATCGCTGCCCCCGCGCACCGATGCGGCCATCCAAAATATGCAGTACCTGACAGAGGTGATGGTGGCATGCGGGTTCCAGCCCATTGAGACGGAATGGTGGCATTTTACCGATACCGACGTCGCCCAATATCCGCCTACCGACCGGGTGTTTGACACGTTTGTCTACAGCACGTCCCCGGATGGTGTGGAACAGAACACGATGCCCTCTGCTTTAATGGATGGCGTACGGGAAACCCCGGCAACTACAGCGCCCACCTCTACACCGGGCGCATAAGGTATCCACACCACAGGCCCGGAAAGGCAATGAAGTTTTCTTTTGTTTTTGCATCCATCTTCGACTTGTGGAGGTCGTCAACGCGGATGCAAAGTGCGCTTGTATGTCCCGTGTGTGCCAAGCGCTCTTCCTACCCCAAAACCGGTAGTAAAGGCGGGATTTTCCATGCAAAAACAGAAAAAGGTTCGTCTCCCTCTCCTGATTCTGACTGTGCCCGTCATCCTGCTCTATCTCCTCTTTGCCTTACAGCCACCGGAAGACTATAGCGATCCAGCGCC
>DXZF01000186.1 GCA_019415425.1 Bacillota bacterium
GAGGGGGTGTTCATCTCCACCATGCTGTACGTCTGGGAGAGCTCGATGAAGTCCAGCACATCGGCATTGGCAATGCTGCGGGCCAGTCGGATGCCCATATCCCGTTCCGGGAAGATGATGCGGTCGGCGCCCAGGCGCGACAGAATTTTGGCGTTGAGCGCATTGGTCACCTTGCACACCACCGTGTGTACGCCCATCTCCTTGAGGAGCATGGTGGCAATAATGCTCGCCTGTACGTTCCCGCCGATACTGACCACGACCACGTCGAAATTGCGCAGGCCCAGCGCGGTGAGCGCCGCCTCGTCTTTGATGTCGGCCTGCACACAGTTGGTCAGGCACGTGGACATCTCCTCGACAATGGCGGCGTCGCTGTCCACGCCCAGCACATCGTGCCCCAGCTCTGCCAGCGTACGCGCCAACGAGCGTCCAAAGCGCCCCAGACCCAAGACTGCAATCTGTTTCATTGTCTTCGCTCCTTTATCCTACCATCAAGCGCCTTTCGGGATAACGGATCAGATCCTCACCCGGCTTTTTGCGCGAAAGTGCCATGGAAAGCGTCAGCGGTCCCACGCGCCCGCAGAACATCAACACGATCAGCACCAGTTTGGAGATGGGGTGCAGCGAGGGCGTAATGCCGAACGAGAGCCCCACTGTGCCAAAGGCGGAAAACGCTTCAAACAGCACGGATTCCAGCGTCAGGTGCGGTTCCACCATGCAGATGATGAACGTGGCCGTCATGACCAACGCCGCGCCCAATACGGCAATGGCCGCCGCCCTGCGGATGACCTCGCGCGCCAGGCGCCATTTTCCAATGTTGACATCTTCGCGGCCGCGAACGACCGCAACGGTTGCAAGGACAATGCACGCAAAACTGGTCACCTTGATACCGCCGCCCGTAGAGGCCGGCGATGCGCCGATGAACATCAGCAGCATGGTCAACAATTTGCTGCCGCCCGTCATGCTGGCCTGGTCGATGGTATTGGCACCGGCCGTACGCGGCGTTGTGGATTGAAACGCGCTGGCCAGCACCTTGCCTCCCACCGGCAGTTCCTGCATGGTATTCGGGTTGTTCCACTCCATCACCAAAAATGCCAGCGTGCCAAAGAGCAACAGCCCGGACGTCATCACGATGACCGTACGCGCGTGCAGGCTCAGCGCCCGCCACTTGTGCTTTTGTACCACTTCACGGACAACGGAAAAACCAAGGCCACCCAGGACGATCAGCCCGATCACCGTCAGGTTCATCAGCGGATCGGAGACATAGCCGGTCAGCGACTGGTAATTCCCTACCGGGTCGATACCGGCATTGCAAAACATGGAGACGGCCAGGAAAATGCTGTTGAAGATGCCCCGTCCCCATCCATAGACGGGCACAAAGCGGATGGCAACCAGTGCGGCGCCAATGCCCTCGATGATCAATGTGATCGAGATCGCAGCGATCATCAGCCGTACCAGGCCCGACATGGAATCGGAGTTGAGGGATTCTTGAATCACCATGCGTTCACGCAGCGTAATGCGCTTGCGCATGGCCAGGAAAAACAGCGTGGCGACGGCCATAAACCCAAGTCCGCCGATCTGGATGAGTAGCATGATCACCGTCAGGCCAAACAGAGAAAACGTGGTACCGGTATCCACGACGACCAATCCCGTCACGCACGTAGAAGTGGTGGCGGTGAACAGGGCGTCTAGCACGCCGATGCTCTCGCGGTTGACGGTGGCAATCGGCAGTGTCAACAAAATGGTGCCCGTCACAATGACAAGGAAAAAACCCAGCACCACTTTTTGCCCGGGCTTCAGGCGCTTAAAAAAGGATTGAACACGTGATTTTTGCGAGCGCTCCAACGCTTGGCACCTCGATCATGGGCAGAATGAAGGTATAAAAAATGTCGCGCACCTCTTGTTGACAAGCGATGCCTGGTGCTATAAGGGCAGGTGACTCCGGCTCGGCATCCTCGCGGCACACGCCGGATTCCGCTTAATGCTGCTCCCGTCAAGGCCTGACATGGTTCACGGGCCGACATTGCACGAGACCCAGCCTTCGACGTCCCTTGTCCTTACGCGTTTCAAGCGCCACAAGCCGAAAAGAGGAATCCGGCCCTGCTAAAGCGGATTTCAGGTACAGGGCACCGCTAACTCCCCGCTTGGCGCGACAAATCCATCAACCATTCTTGTGGGGGTAGCATATCATTCCCCCCGTCATTCGTCAATGATTCTGGTGTTAAGACTTTGTGAAGGAATTACTCTGAAATCGGGTTGCCCCAGCCGTTTTCAAAGGCAATGCCGCCAATCGGCCTCCGCGGCCGTGCCTGCACCGTCTCGTCCGGCACGCCCAGTGGCGAGAGCGCCACCACCCGCCAGTTGTACGGCACGCCCAGCAGCGCTTTGACGGGTGCTTCGGGAAATGCGCCGATCCAGCACGTGCCAAGGCCCAGTTGTGTGGCGGCGAGCATGGCCTGTTGCATGGTAATGCCGGCATCCACCATGTAGTACGGCTTCCCTTCGCGGTTGCCGCTCTTTTCCGGATCCATGCACAGCGCGAGGAAATACGTGGCGTTTTCGTACGCGTTGCGCGAAGGGTTGAACCGGCACGCCTCGCCCAGCTTCTCAATCAGCGCACGGTCTGAGAGCACAATGTACTGCCATGGCTGCCCGTTTTTCCACGATGGCGCCAATTGCGCCGCACGCAACACCGTGTACAGCTGTTCCCTTGTGACCTCCCGGTTCTGGTATTGGCGGATAGAGCGCCGTTGTTCCATCGTCTGCATACAATCCATGGCAAACACCTCACACCTTTATCTTTGGTCTATTGTACCACATTTGCCCGTGCTCTTTACAATTTGCTTACAACCTGCAGCAACTTTGCGCGCAAACGCAGATAGAATTGTGGTATAATAGCACACGTGACAGAAAGGGGAGTCATTGATGAAAAAACGTGTGCTCACGCTTTTGACCATGGCTTTGATCGTTTTGATGGCGCTGACCGGCTGCAGCAAGGGTCCCAAACTCCAGACCGATCTGGGATCGTTCACGGTCATTCACGCTTCGCTGATGGATACCTACCACACCATGAACGCCAAGAGCGGCGAAAAGCTGCTGGTCGTGCGCATGGAGGCGGACGACGACTTTGACGAGACGCGCTTTAAGAGCTACTTCAGCGCAGAGGACGGTTCCAGCTCTGCCAAGGTGCAGCTGGACGGCGTGGAGTATGCCTGCGTGGCCGTGGCCTATCAGGGAAAGGCTTCAGACAAAGACGTGGAATACGTATTGGTCTTCCAGGTGCCCAGCAGCACGGCGGCGACTTCCTTCCAATTGCAAGCGCCTTCTCAGGCAGCCATCACGGTGGAAATCGCACAATAACCGGGATTTTCCCCGCCACATTGCAAAACCGGCAGCGCCCGTGCACACGCGGCGCTGTTTTTTGCGCTGTGGCACGCGCTCCTTTTCTCATCTACATACAAAAACGGCACACAAAAAGCGATCGGCATACGCCGACCGCTTTGCTCTATTCACTGTGCTGCGGCACTACGCATCGCGTGCAGCGAGCATGTCTTTGGTCTTCATCAATCGCGTCAGGTTCCCGCGCTCATTTTCGTCCAATTTCATGCTGATGGTGCGGATATCCGCTTCCATCTGCGGAATCAGCACGTATTCCAGCGCATTGACGCGCCTGCGCGTCTTTTCGATCTCGTCCGCCAGCATATTGCAGGCCTTTTCGGCTTCGGCCAGCTTCAACAGTTCGGGCAGCAGATCGGCCAGCGTCGAAATCGCGCCGTCCAACTCGGCCGAGGTAAACGCAAAGCCGTACGGCGTGCCGCCATCCGTTGTGGCAATGGACTGCACCTGGATGGCGGGGACCGCCACGCTCATGATGTTGCGACTGCCCAGCTTGAGCTCGACCTGCCGGGCCGGCACCATCAGCGCCTGTTCCATGGCCTCTTCGCTCATCACAGCGCGCGCCAGCATGAAATCGTACAGCGCCTGCGAAAGCTGCGCCTCCACCCGTTCGCGCAGCGCCTTGTTTTCCCTGGCCAGCGCTACAAAGCGGCGCACCATCTCATCGCGCTTATCCTTGAGCAACTTGTGCCCACGCACGGCCGTCGCAAGCCGTTTTTTCAGCCGCGACAGCTCCATCCGCGTGGGGTTTACCTTGCGTGATGCCATGCTCTACTCACCCTCTTCGCCGGCAAAGCCAGGGTAGTACTTGTCGATGTATTCCTGCCGGATGCGGCGCAGCTCGCTTGCCGGCAACAGGCTGAGCAGCTGCCAGCCCAAATCCAGCGTCTCCTCGATGGTGCGGTTGGTCTCAAACCCCTGGTTGACATACTGCTTCTCGAATTCATCGGCAAATTTGGCATACAGCTTATCCATCGGCGACAGCGCTGCATCGCCCAGGATCACCGCCAGCTCGCTGGCCTCCTGGCCACGCGCGTAGGCGGCAAACAGCTGGTTCATGGTGTCGGCATGGTCCTCGCGCGTCTTGCCCTTGCCAATGCCCTTGTCCTTTAAGCGCGAGAGCGACGGCAGCACGTCGATGGGAGGCGTGATGCCCTTGTGATTGAGCTCGCGCGAAAGGATGATCTGCCCTTCGGTGATATAGCCCGTCAAGTCGGGAATGGGATGCGTCTTGTCGTCCTCCGGCATAGAGAGGATGGGGATCTGCGTGATGCTGCCCGCCTTGCCGCGAATGCGGCCGGCCCGCTCGTACATGCTCGCAAGGTCGGTGTACAGGTATCCGGGATACCCGCGGCGGCCCGGCACCTCCTTGCGCGCAGCCGACACTTCGCGCAGCGCCTCTGCGTAGTTGGTCATATCGGTCATGATCACCAATACGTGCATGTCGAGGTCAAAGGCGAGGTATTCGGCCGCCGTCAGCGCCATGCGCGGCGTGTTGATGCGCTCGATGGCGGGGTCGTTGGCCAGGTTCACAAACAGCACCGTGCGGTCGATTGCGCCGGTCCGGTTGAAGTCGGAAATGAAGAAATCCGCCTCTTCAAACGTGATGCCGATCGCCGCAAAGACCACGGCAAATTTGGCGTCGCTGCCCAGCACGCGCGCCTGGCGCGCGATCTGTGCGGCAAGGTCTGCATGCGGCATGCCGGAACCGGAGAACACCGGCAGTTTCTGCCCACGTACCAACGTGTTCAACCCGTCGATGGCGCTGATGCCGGTCTGGATGAACTCATCCGGGTAATCGCGCGCAGCGGGATTGATCGGCGTGCCGTTGATGTTCATGCGCTTTTCCGCAATGATCGCGGGGCCGCCATCCTTGGGGCGGCCAAAGCCGTCAAACACGCGGCCCAGGATATCGGGCGACACCGCCAATTCCACCCCGTGGCCCAAAAACCGCGCTTTGCTCTCGGAGATCTTGAGGCCTTGCGAGCCCTCAAACAGCTGCACCAGGGCACGATCGCCGTCGATCTCCAGCACGCGCCCGTTGCGGATCTCTCCATTTGGCTGCTCGATCTCCACCAGTTCGTCGTATTTGACGCCCTCTACGCCCGTCACGGTCATCAGCGGGCCAACCACTTCGCGGATGGTGCGGTACTCCTTTCGCATCAGTCCATCCCTCCTTCATATCCCAGCGCCGCCATCTGCTCCTGCAGATGCGCTTCAATGTCGGCAAACGCAGTCTCTACCTCGTCCTCCGGCACGTATTTGGCGCGTCCAATCTCCTCGCGCACCGGCAACGACGTCACCGCCTGGATATCCGCGCCGTTGTCCAGCGCCTTTTGCCCCAGCGTGTGGAACTGCAAAATCAGCGTCAGCATGCCCACCTGCTTTTGCGGCGAGGTGTACGTATCCACCTCGTGGAACGCATTTTGGTGCAGATAGTCCTCGCGGATGGACCGCGCCACCTCCAGCGTCAGCCGATCGGAAAAGGAGAGTGCATCCTGGCCAACCAGGCGCACGATCTCATCCAGTTCGCTCTCCTCCTGCAGGATGCGCATGGCGCGGCTGCGCAATGCCGTCCACTGCGGGCTGACGTGCTGGTCGAACCAGCGATCCAGTTTGCTGGCATACAGCGAGTAGCTCTGCAGCCAGTCGATTGCGGGGAAGTGCCGGCGGTACGCCAACGTGCTGGAAAGCCCCCAGAACACCTTGACGATGCGCAGCGTCGCCTGCGAAACCGGCTCCGACGTATCGCCGCCGGGCGGGGATACCGCGCCGATGGCGCTGATGGCGCCCTGGCGGCCATCGCTGCCATTGCACACGACGATGCCCGCGCGCTCGTAAAACTCGGCCAGGCGGCTGGAGAGGTATGCAGGGTATCCCTCTTCGCCCGGCATCTCTTCCAAACGGCCCGACATCTCGCGCAGCGCCTCCGCCCAACGCGAGGTGGAATCGGCCATGATGGCCACTTTATAGCCCATATCGCGGAAGTATTCGGCAATGGTAATGCCCGTGTAGATGGACGCCTCGCGCGCCGCCACCGGCATATCCGACGTGTTGGCGATCAGCACCGTGCGCTTCATCAGCGGCTCGCCGCTGCGCGGATCCTTCAGTTCCGGGAACTCCATGAGCACGTCGGTCATCTCGTTGCCGCGCTCGCCGCAGCCCACGTACACGATGATCTCCGCATCCGCCCACTTGGCCAGCTGATGCTGCACCACCGTCTTGCCGCTGCCAAACGGCCCCGGCACCGCCGCCACGCCGCCCTTGGCAATGGGGAACAGCGTATCGATCACGCGCTGGCCCGTGACCATCGGCTCTTCCGGCGCCAGCTTGGTCCGGTACGGGCGCCCGCGGCGCACCGGCCAGGTCTGCATCATGGGGAGTTCCACAAGTTCACCCTGATCGGTCCTGATGCGCGCAATGGGCTCCACCACCGTCGCTTCGCCCTCAAACAGCCATTCCACCTCGCCGCTGATGCCGTTGGGCACCATGATGCGGTGCTCGACAATGGCCGTCTCGTCTACTTTTCCCAGGAAATCGCCCGCCACCACGTGCTGGCCAACCTGGGCAATGGGCACAAACTTCCACTTTTTCTCGCGATTGAGTGCATCGACGTGCACGCCGCGCGCAATGCGGTCGCCAATCTGGTGGTAGATGGCATCCAGTGGACGCTGGATGCCGTCGAAGATGGACTCGATCAATCCGGGGCCCAACTCGACCGACAGCGGGATTTCCGTGCTCACCACCGGTTCTCCCGGGCCGATGCCCGCCGTCTCTTCATATACCTGAATCGAGGCCCGATCGCCGCGCAGTTCGATGATCTCCCCGATCAGCCCCTGCTCGCCGATGCGCACCACGTCGTACATCTTGCTCTCGGCCATGCCGCTCGCCACAATGAGCGGCCCTGAAACCTTGACAATCGTACCTTGCATCGAATTCAACTCTCTTTCCCGAACAATATATCTACGCCCAACGCCTTTTCCACATTGCGCTTGAGCTGTTGCATGCCAAGGCCCACGCTGCCGCGGTTGGACGGGATGGGGATGATGGCGGGATACGGCTGCGCCGCATAGCGGGACAACACGCGCTGGATCTGCTGTGCGATCTGTTCGGTGATAAAGATCACCGCCGTCCCCTCTTTGGCCAGATGAAAGATCTGGCGTTCCGCCTCCTTCGCATCCGTGACGGGCACTGCCAAAATGCCCAGTGCGGAAAAGCCCAATACACTGTCCGCATCGCCAATGGCTGCCATCGGATTACGCATACAGATCACGCAACCTTTCCTGTGCCATCTGCATCGGCACGTCGTTCATCTTTGCCACGACCACCAGCCGCACCGCCTGCGCCTCGCGCTCTTTGGCGATCAGATAGCCGATCAGCGGTGCGATGGATTCGCGCTCGTATCTTCTTTGCTGCAGCAGATGCGTCACCACATCGTCGCTCTCGCGCTCCAGCAAGCTCAAGGACCCGTTGCGCGCATACAGCTCCAATCCCGCCGCAAGTGCATCGTGGTATTGCGTCAACCCGAGAT
>DXZF01000187.1 GCA_019415425.1 Bacillota bacterium
GCCTTCGCGTAGAAATGTGCGCCCGCCCGGGCGCGGGAAAGAGGAAAAAGAAGATGCGAAAGATGCACAGGCACGCATACAAGGCCCTGCTGCTCTGCACAGCCATGTTGGCGGCGCTGCTGCCCCACACGGCCATGGCAGCCGGCACACCGTACACCGCCGCCCACAATCAGGCCCTGCTGGGCGCCCATGAGATCGGGCACGCGGAGGACGCGCAGGTGCAGCAGGGGCGGCTGTACTTTGGCGGCAACGCCTGGTAGGTGGTCGGGCTGGAGCAGGACGACCTGCTGTTGTACGCCGCTCACCCCTATACGACCATGGCGTTTCAGTCCGATACCGCCAAGGGCAACCGCTATGCCGATAGCGATGTGCGCGCATACCTGTCCTCCACCGCGCAGCAGACCGGCCTGTATCAGACGGTCTTTGCCGCACGGCCGCTCGAGTATGCCACCGTGCGCACCACCCTTCTGACCGACGACCTCTACGGGAGCAACGGCAGCGGGGCGGCGCTGCAAGAGCGCTTTTATCTGCCCGCTGGCAGTTATGGCTTTGAGCAGGAGCAGGTGATTCACCTGCCAGATCGCGGAGCCGACGATCCGGCCATTCCCAAGGCGTACTGGGTGTCGGACACCGCCTGGCTGCGCTCGCCGTTTCCGTATTCCAACGATTATGTCCTGTGCACCTACAATGGCACCCGCATATTCGATGCGAGGATTGCCCAGACAAACGCCGTGGTGCCCGCCTGCACGTTGGATGGAGCGAACATCCTGTTCGTATCCGCCAAAAAAGACGGCGCCGAAACGCTGCGCTTTACGGATGCGGACGATTACAGCGCCTACGCGCAGCACGATCTGGTGCTGACGTTGAACGATACGGCGGACGCCGCCATCGCCACCACGGCGGAGGTGATCTACCACAGGCAGAGCGATGGCAGCTATACCTTCACGCTCACTTCGCCGCTCGCTGCGGGCGAGCAGCTGGGGGTGCTGCTCGCCGACAGCCACTCCACCGAGCTGGTGCTGCAGGCCGATCTGATTGCGTCCCAGCAGAACGCGCTCGTCTACACCCTGCCCGCGCAAAAGACGGCGGGCATGGATCCTGCCTCGCTGTCCATTCGCATCGTGGCATACCGGGACGGAGCGGGCGCCCTCCCGGACGTGCAGGAGGCCGACTATCAAATCCGCTATGCCAAGTAGCTGACCACGCGCGCACAGAGCGGCATGCAGCTGTATGTAAAGACGCTCACCGGCAAGCACATCATGCTGTTTGTGGAGTCCACCGACCTGATCGACGACGTCAAGGCCATGATCATGGATGAGACGGGCATTCCGGCGGATCAGCAGCGGCTGATCTTTGCCGGCAAGGAATTGCAGGACGGCCATACCCTGCAGGATTACGGCATTCAGAAGGATTCCACGCTGCATCTTTTGTTGCGGCACACCCACGTATTTGACCGCGAAGTGGCGCAGCCGCAATACCTGGCACAGCAGGCCACCTGCACGGCCCCGGCGCGCTATTTCCTCAGCTGCGAATGCGGCGATGCGGGCACCGATACGTTTGCCTACGGCTCTGCCCGGGGCCACCGTGCCGTAAAGACCGAGGCCAAGGCGCCCACCGCCACGCAGGATGGCAACATCGCGTACTGGTATTGCCCCGATTGCCAGACGTATTTTGCCGATGCGGCGCTGACGCAGGTCATCCAGGCATCGGATACGGTGCGCCCGGCGACGGGCTGGGCCACTCCCTCACCCACGTCTTCGCCCACGCCTTCGCCGGAGCCGACGCTTGCCCCCGAACCGACGCCAGTGCCCACAGCCAGTGCTGACGCTCCCTCCGTCCCCGTGACGGGCGAGAGCGGGCCGGCGCCGGTGGGCGGCCTGTTTGCCATCGCCGCGCTCTTGCTGCTGGGCACCCGCTGGATTCAGCGGGCGCGCCCGTAGCCACAGCGGTGCAAAAAGGGGGCGGAATCCCGTGGGATTCCGCCCCCTTTGACGTGCCGCGTTGCCGATTGCGCAGCGCCAAACGCTATTGTGCAAATGCAAGCAGCATATCGTACCACTCTGCCCCGCCGTGTACCGAAGCGGATACCCCCAGGCATTCAAAGCCAAACTGTTCATAAAAGGGGATCAGATGCCGTTTGCACGTCAAAATCACGCCCGCCTTTCCCTGTGCGCGTGCGGTGTCGATCAGGTGACGCATCAGCTGCTGGGCAATGCCGCGGTGTTGAAAATCCGGATGCACCTCCAGCCCAAACACGCTCTGATACCGCCCATGGGGATTGTGCAGGCGCACGTCCTCAAACATGTCGTCGCTGATGGTGCGCGCATCCGTCATGGCGCCGTTGATCATGCCCACAATGCGCCCCTGCACGCACGCCACCCAGAAGCAGCCCGCAAACGCCTGCAGCCGTGCGCGCAGCGTCGCCTCGTCGGCCGCTTCCGCCTTGGGGAAGCACTGTGCCTCCAGCGCCGCCACCTCCGGCGCATCCTGTACCCGTCCCGGCCGAATCTGTACCGTCTGTATCGTCCCTCTCCCCTTTTTGCCAATGTTGGCCAGGCGTTGATGCGCCGGGCCGCTTGTGTCATAATAATAGCGGCCCGCAGGCGCGTCAAGGGGGAATGCCCCGCCGCCGTACCGGCGCCGATTTTGCCAATCAGGTGACACCATGCAAGCAACGCTGATGACCTTATTTCTCTCCATCTACCTGTGCGCCAACCTGTACATCGGGCTGCGGCTGTGGCAGTGGATTTTTGCGCCGTTCACGCACGTGCCGGCGCTCGCCTTCTGGATCGTGTTCCTGTCGGTCGTGGCCTCGTTCTACCTCTCGCAATGGCTGTGGAATCGCATGCCGCCCGTGCTGCACCGCGCGCTCAATGCCGTGGGCGGTTACTGGCTGTGCGGCTGCCTGTACGTGTTGGTCGGGCTGGTGCTTGTGGACCTGCTGCACGCCGCCAACCGGCGCTTTCAGTTTGTGGCCGCGGGGCCGCACGCGCTGATGGGCGCGGCGCTTTGCGTGCTGGGCGTGGTCGCCGTGCTGCTGATCTACGGCACGTACTGTGCGCTGGTGCCGCGCATCCGCCGTTACGACATCCGCGTAGACAAACCGGATCTGCACCGCACGCCGCTGCGCATCGTCATGGCGTCGGATCTGCATTTTGGCCGCATCATCCGCGAGGAACGCGCGCGCACATTTGCCCGCCTGGTCAACGAGCAGCAGCCGGATGTGGTGTGTATCGCCGGCGACATCTTTGACGCGGGCCTGTCGCGCGTGGAACGGCCCGAGCAGATCTGTGCACTGCTGCGGCGCATCCAGAGCCGCTATGGCGTGTACGCCTGCCTGGGCAACCACGATGTGCGCACCGAGAACGGCCTGTCTGAGACCATCGCCGCGTTGGAATCGGCAAACATCCACGTGCTGCTGGACGAGTGTGTGACGCTGGACCAGCGCCTGTGCCTGATCGGCCGCATCGATCCATGGCTGGCCAAGGCGCAAAAGCATCCGCGCATACCATTGGCCACGCTGACGGCGGGATTGGATCCGTCGCTGCCGCGCATCGTGCTGGACCACCAGCCCGGCGCGCTGGACGAAGCGGCGCAGTGCGGCGTGGACGTGCAGTTTTCCGGGCACACGCACCGCGGGCAGATCTTTCCGCTCAACTTCATCACCTCCACGCACTTTGACATCGACTACGGCTTTTTGCAAAAGGGCGCGCTGTCCGCCGTCGTCTCTTCGGGCTACGGCACCTGGGGGCCGGTGGTACGCATCGGCTCGCGTTCAGAGATCGTGGTGGTCACGCTCTCTTGCACACGGCCCGTATAGCGACGCATCGCAAAAGGGGACGGCATGCAGGCCGCCCCCTTTTCTCTTTGCCTCATATCCGTTTGCGCGCCCGCACGGCCAGCAAATTGAGCCATTGCCCCATCCCAACCTGCAGGTTGTGCCTGTCGTTGGCGGCATGCGGATTGCCGCTGTTGAGCCAGTCGTCCCAGGCCGCGTCCGTGCACGCCATCTCCTGGATGTCCAGCGTCTCTATCCGTTCGCTTCTCAGCCGTTTCTCCCACCACGCACTGCTGCGGATCGCCTTGAGATCTTCCGCCGTCCAGTTGCCCAGCAACGCCTGTGGAATCCCCGCCTCAAAGCCGGCGCGGCGCCCGGGAAACGCCAGGCCGATCTCGCCGCCCGCCTTGCACAGCGGCACCAGCTTCTGATCAAAATACGTGTCGCTCTGCCCAAAGTAATGGTACGCGTCCACGCAGATGATGGCGTCAAAATAATCGCTGGCAAACGGCAGTTCCTGCGCATCCGCGTGGATGGGCACGATGGCATCTGCCAGGCCCTGTGCGCAAAACCGCGCCCAGTTGTCGCTGGCGGCAATCCACAGGTCGGTGGCAAAGACCTGCACGCCGTACGCCCGGGCCAAAAAGACGGACGTCAGCCCCCTTCCACAGCCCAAATCCAGCACGCGCATGCCGGGCCGAAGCGCCATCGGCTGCGTCAGCTCCTCCGCCATGCGGAGCGCATTGGGCCCCATCATGTTTTCATTCATCCACTGGTCGTCATAGGTTTCATGCCCGATTTGCATGGTTCTTCTTCCTCTCCACTATCATTTTCTCTTGCAATGCCCTTGCCCATGTGCGCCCTGTGGCAAACAAAAGACGGCGCTGCCAGCGCTGCGCCGTCCCAAATGCATGTGGGGTCATCGGTTGCATGTCGGGCGCTCCTCTGTGCAGGTCCGCGCTCGTTTCATGGTACACAGAACAAACGGCTCCCGCCGCCCCTGTCTCCATCCAAGGCGCGCTCTTACAGAACAGCGACCAAACAGACACCTCCTTTGAAATCGATACGATTGTACCGCATTTTCCATGCGCCTGTAAAGCGGAAACCCGCTCCCCCTGCACAGGCAACCGCGGCTTCTCCAAACGGGTTAGAAGCGAACCAACGCCGACAGGTCGCAGATGCGGCTGGTGCCCGCCTCGCTGCTGGCGCGCAGCAGGATGTTGACGCGATCCAGCCGTTCGCCGGTGCGCGGTACGCCGTTTTTGGAAATCTTTGTGTACAGGCCCAGCGCCAGATCCGACACGATATCGCCCACCGTACCGCCCGCGCGTCCGGAGGGCACGGTGAACATGCCGTGCGCCTGCGCAAACGCGTGCGTGGCAAACGCCTCCGTCAGCGTGCCGACCTGATTGGGTTTGAGGATGAACCCGTCCACGCACTGCATCTCGTGCGCCCGTTGCAGCCGCTCCATGTTGGTCACGGTGAAGTCATCGCCGATCAGGCAGGTTTTGGTCAGCGTCCGGTGGGCGCGTGCAAATCCATCCCAGTCGTTTTCGTCCATGAGGTCCTCCACGAACAGCAGCGGGAACGACTGCGTCAATCCCTTGACAAAGTCGATCAATTCCTCCCCGCAAACGCGCCGGCTCTTGAGTTCATACGTGCAGTCGCCAGCGTCGTACATCTCGCTGCTCGCGCAGTCCAGCGCATACGCCACCTTGCCGGTGTACCCGCACTGGTCGACCGCCTCGGCCAGCAGCGCGAGGATCTGCGCCGGATCGTCGCTCGGCGCGGCATAGCCATACGACTTGCCCGTCAACAGCGGCGCGCCGGTATACCGCTGCAACACCGATTCCAGTTTGGCGTGCACCATCACGCCCATCTCCACGGCCTCTTCCACGCAGGTGGCGCGGTACGGCGCCACGATGAATTCGTTGAACGCCTGCTTGACCGGGCCGTTCTGCCCACCGTTGATGAGGTTGAACGTGGGCAGCGGCGTGGTCTTGGGCACCTCTTTGGCCAGGTACGTGTACACCGGCACGTTCTCGCTGTCCGCCGCGGCCCTGAGCGCCGCGATGGAGACGGAATAGATCGCATTCCCGCCCAGGTTGCGCTTGTTGGGCGTGCCGTCCAGCGCGATCATCTTCTGGTCGATCGCCTCCTGATCGCGCACGTCCATGCCGATGATCGCGGGCGCGATGACGTCCAATACGTTTTGCACCGCCCGGTGCACGCTCATGCCGTTGTATTCGTTGGGGTCCTCGTCGCGCAGCACGTACGATTCGTACATCCCCACCGAGGTGCCGGTCGGCGCGCTGCCGCGCCCCATCGCTCCGCCCTCGGTGATCAAATCCACCTCCACCATCGGACGGGCCTTACAGTCCAGAATCTGCCGTGCGCGCAGCGCCTTGATGGTCGTGTTCATTCTGCTTCCTCCCTCTCTGGTACGTACATGATGTTCAAATCGCACAGGTTGGTGCCGGTGTTGCCGGTGACGATCACGTCGCCCACCGCCTCCAGCGCCTCAAAGCTGGCGTGCCCGCGCAGCGCCGCGTACACGTCGATTCCCTTTTCTTCCAGCCGTTGCAGCGTGGTGGAATCCGTCAGGCCCCCGGCCGCCAGCGTGGTGCCGTCGGTGCCCTCGGTATCGATGGAGAGCATGCACAACCCCGGCACTTTGCTGGCGCCGATGGCAAAGCTCAGCGTCAGTTCCTGCCCCGGGCCGCCGTGGCCGGTCAAGACGTCGTCATCGCCGATGGTGGTCACCGCTTCGCCCGAGGCGATCACCACGCACGGCGGCGCCACCGGGCGGTGGTACGTCTGAATCTCCCTGCCCACAGCCGCCATCATCGTCCCCACCTCGCGGCTCTCGCCTTCGATGAATGTGGTGAGCACCATGCTCTGAAGCCCCAGTTCCTCACAGGCCTGTGTGGCATAGATGCTGGAGTCGGGCAGCGTGTTGACCATGTAATAGGTAAAGCGCGGAAACGCCTTGGGCGTCTCGCCCGCCTCGCCGCAAGTGGTCAGGTAGTGCATCACGCTCTGAGGCAACCGCTCTGCCAGATTGCGCGCGCGGATGAGGTCCAGCGCATCCTGCAGCGTCGTCTGATCCGGCCCGATGGGGGTGGCGACAAAGTTTTCCCTCGGCACGCCGATGTCCCCGGTGGGGGCGTTGTATACGCCGTCGCTGATGTTAAAGCCGATCAGTTCCGCGCCGCGCGCGTCGATGCGCTGTGCCAGCCGGCCGCCATTGACCTGCGAGATGTGCCGGCGCACCGAATTGATCTGCAGGATGCTGGCCCCGCTCTTGAGCAGCACGTCTGTGGTGCGGATATCGTCCTCCAGCGAGATGCCGTCCACCGGGCAGTTCATCAGCGCGGAACTGCCGCCGCTCATCATGCAGATGAACAGATCGTCCGGGCCCGCCTGGTCCACCAGCTCCAGGATGCGCTGGCAGGCCGCCATGCCCGCCGCGTTGGGCAGCGGATGCCCGCCCACGTGCACCTCGGTGCGCACAAACGCGTCGCTCGGCTCATGGATTTTGACGATGATGATGCCGTGTGTCAGGTAGTCTCCCAGCACGTCCTCTGCGGCCTTGGCCATGGCGTTGCACGCCTTGCCCGCCCCCAAGAGGTACACGTGCCGCTTTTGGGAGAGATCCCACTGCTTTTGCCCGATGGTCAGCACCGCTCCGTCCCGCCGCATGATGGAGCGGATGCGCTTGTAAGCATCCAGTTTCTCCAGCGTGCGTTCGCACACGTCCAATACAATTCGGCGCGAGTGGGCGTCCCCCACCTGCAGCAGCGCCTCCCGGTTCTTTACCTTGCCCATATGCCTCCCCTCCTTGCCCTTGTGTAGCGTCTTTCGCCGCCTCCACGGTGCGCACATGTCGGCGTCCCCGCATCGGCGGTCATATTTGTTTTATTTTCTACAAAAAGTATATCATTCTACATATATGCAGTCAATTGTCTGCCCAACCGGGATGTGCCGTGGCAGCCTGTGCAGCCCCTATTGGCATTCTTTGCTTATAACTGTCTTGTCACATGTAAAGTTTTGCTGTATAATGACTTGATTTTCAAAGGGAGGTCGTTTGTATATGGACCCCATCGTCAGCCAGATTCAGGCGCTCAAGCAACAGCGGCACGCCGTCATCCTCGCGCACTATTACGTGCCGGATGAGGTGCAGGCCATCGCCGATTACATTGGCGATTCCTACTACCTCAGCGAGCTTGCCACGACCATCGACGCACAGACCCTCGTGTTGTGCGGCGTGCGCTTTATGGGCGAGAGCGCCAAAATCCTCAATCCCGGTAAGACCGTATTGCTGCCCGACCAGCAGGCCGACTGCCCCATGGCGCACATGGCGCAGGTAGAGGCCATCGAGCAGATTCGCGCGCAGTACGGCAGCGATGTTGCCGTGGTGTGTTATATCAACTCCACTGCCGCGCTCAAGTGCCATGCGGATGTGTGCGTCACCTCTTCCAATGCGCAAAAGGTCGTGGCGGCCCTGCCGCAGCCATACATCTACTTTATTCCGGATGCCAATCTGGGGCGGCACATTGCCTCGCAGTTGCCGCAGAAGCACTTTCTCTTCAACCGCGGGCACTGCCCCATCCACGTGCGCATCACGGCGCAGGACGTACAGGCGCAAAAGGCGCGCTACCCCGACGCACTGGTTCTGGTGCACCCGGAGTGCGTGCCGGAAGTGACGGCCCTGGCCGATTATGTGGGCAGCACGTCCGGCATCATCGATTTTGCCACGGCCAGCGCGGCCCGGCGTTTCATCGTCTGCACGGAAGTGGGCGTGTGTTGCGAACTGCGGCGCAAAAACCCGCACAAGCAATTCTTCCCCGCGCGCGACGATCAGGTGTGCGCGGATATGAAGCGCATCACGCTGCAAAAGGTGTACGAGGCCCTGCGCACCGGTACGGTGTGCGTCGAGGTGGACGAAGCCACCCGTGCGGCCGCCCATGCGCCGCTATCGCGCATGTTGACACTCTCCCGATAAACCCGAAAAGGAGCCATTCCCTTGCAAACCATCGATACCGATGTCCTCATCGTCGGCAGTGGCGCAGCGGGCCTGTTCTGCGCGCTGCACCTGCCGCAAGATCAGCGCGTACTGCTCATCACCAAAGACGAGTTGGAGCACTCGGATTCCTTCCTCGCACAGGGCGGCATCTGCGTGCAGCACGACGAAGCGGATTACGACAGCTTCATGGAAGATACGCTCAGGGCCGGGCACTACGAAAACGATCGCCGGTCGGTGGATCTGATGATCCGCCACTCGCGCCACGTGATCGACGAGCTGCTCGCCTACGGCGTCGACTTTGCGCGCAAAGACGGCGCGCTGGACTACACGCGCGAGGGCGGCCACAGCCGTCCCCGCATTCTGTTCCATGCCGATATCACCGGCAAGGAGATCACCGGCAAGCTGCTATCGGCCGTGCAGCGGTTGCCCAACGTCACGCTCATGCCGCACACGTGCATGCTCGACATCGTGTGCGCACAAAACGCATGCTTTGGCGCCGTGGTACGCCTGCCCCAGGGCGAATTGTGCCGCATCGACGCCGCGCACACCGTGCTGGCCTGCGGCGGGTTGGGCGGGCTGTTCACGCACTCCACCAACTACCGGCACTTGACGGGCGATGCGCTGGCCATCGCGCTCGCGCACGGCGTGGCGCTCAAGCACGTGGACTACATTCAGATTCACCCCACCACGCTGTACTCGCCCAAACCGGGCCGCCGCTTTTTGATTTCAGAATCGGTGCGCGGCGAAGGCGCCATCCTGCTGGATCGGCACATGCAGCGCTTTGCAGACGAGTTGCTGCCGCGCGATCTGTTGACGCAGGCCATCTATGCGCAGATGAAAAAGGACGGCACGGAGCACGTCTGGCTGTCCATGGCGCCGATTCCCAAAGAGACGATCCTCTCGCACTTCCCCAACATCTATGCGCGCTGCCTGGAAGAGGGATACGACTGCACGCGCACGTGCATCCCCGTCGTCCCGGCGCAGCACTACTTCATGGGGGGCATCGCGGTGGACCTCAACAGCAAGACCTCCATGGACCGCCTCTACGCCGTGGGCGAGGTCAGCTGCAACGGCGTACACGGCGCCAACCGCCTGGCCAGCAACTCGCTTTTGGAGAGCCTGGTCTTTGGCGAGATTGCCGCGCGGGATATCGCCCAATCCCATGCGCTGCCCAATCCCGCATTGGTGCAGCAGGCCCGGTCGACATGCCGGGCATCCGACTACGCAGACGACGCAGCGCGCTTTGCCGCATACCGCGAGCGCATTCTGACAGAGATTGAAAGGAGCCACCTTGCACATGCTTGATCCCATCACATTCCAATGCCAGATCGATCCCCTGTTGCGCATGGCGCTGCAGGAGGACATCACCAGTGAAGACATCAGCACCAACGCCGTCATGCCGCGCGCACAGAAGGGCGAAGTGCAGCTCATCGCCAAGGCCGATGGGGTGCTGGCCGGCCTGAGCGTGTTTGCCCGGGTATTTACGCTGCTGGATCCACAGACAGAGATCGCCTGCTTTGCACAGGATGGGGACCGCGTACGGCCGCAGGCGCACCTGGCCACGCTCACCGGCGATATTCGCGTATTGCTCTCGGGCGAGCGCACCGCGCTCAACTACCTGCAGCGCATGAGCGGCATCGCCACGTACACGCGCGCCGTCGCCGATCTGTTGGAGGGAACCCAGACGCGCCTGCTGGATACGCGCAAAACCACGCCCAACATGCGCATCTTTGAAAAGTACGCAGTCCGTGTCGGCGGCGGCTACAACCACCGCTACAACCTCTCGGATGGCGTGCTGCTCAAGGATAACCACATCGGCGCGGCCGGCGGCGTCAAGCAGGCCGTTGCCATGGCGCGCGCCTATGCGCCGTTTGTGCGCAAAATTGAAGTGGAGGTGGAGAACCTCCGCATGGTGCAGGAGGCCGTGGAGGCGGGCGCGGATATCATCATGCTGGACAACATGTCCATCGAGCAGATGCGCGAGGCCATCGCATGGATTGACGGCCGCGCGCTGACGGAGTGTTCCGGCAATGTCACCCGTGAAAACGTGGCGGCGCTCGCGCACATTGGGGTAGACTATATCTCCAGCGGCGCGCTGACGCATTCCGCGCCGATTTTGGACATCTCGATGAAACACCTGCATCCCGTTGCGGACGAATGAGGAAGGGAGGGTTCCCATGCAAGGTTCACAGCGCAGGCAACAGCTGATCGACGCTCTGCGTCAAAGCCGTACGCCGCTCTCCGGCACGGCGCTGTCCCGGCGCTTTGGGGTCAGTCGGCAGGTGATCGTACAGGATATCGCCGTGCTGCGCGCAGCCGGCCACGAGATCCTCTCCACCCACCGCGGCTATGTGTTGCACGCGCCACAATCCGTGACGCGCGTGTTCAAGGTGCTGCACAGCGACGCACAGATTGCCGATGAACTGCACACCATCGTGGATCTGGGCGGTTGCGTGTTGGACGTGTACGTGCGCCATCGCGCCTACGGGCAGTTGACGGCACCGCTGTCCATCCGCTCCCGCCGCAACGTCTCAGAGCTGCTGCACGCCATTGAGAGCGGCGCTTCGCACCCGCTCAAAAACGTCACGTCCGGCTACCATTACCACACCGTGGAGGCCGACAGCGAGCAGACGCTGGATC
>DXZF01000188.1 GCA_019415425.1 Bacillota bacterium
CTGGGGCTTGCCATCGCCAAGGAGATCGTGGAACTGCACGGTGGGACCATCACGGCCGCAAGCGAAAACGAGCGCATCACGTTCACGATCTACCTCCCCTCCACCCCCGTCTGATCGTTCCGGCGGGCTGTCAGAAAAACGTAAGATTTTCGTTGAGAAAACGCACGCTTCTTTCCAAGAAAAACGCCAACATCGCACCGCCCCGTTCTGTAAGGTATAGGTACAGACTTGGGCGGTGCTTTTTGGTTGGTGCCGCGCACGCTTTTGAGAAAGAGGTGGAAAGATGTCCCACAAGCGCCTGACCGAACGTTTCCCGTTTCTGTTGCCGCTGCGAAGGGCACAACGCAAGTGCTTTTTCTACGCAAAGCTGTACTGGCATCGCAAGCGGTATGCCAAGACCAGAGCGCAGACGCCGCTCGCCCACACGCTATACGAGACGAAAACGCAGCTCATCAATGCAGACAGTGGCCACGATATCGCCTATCAGCACAACAAAGTGCACAACATCCGGTTGTGCACCGACCGGATGAACGGGCTGCTGATTCGCCCTGGCGAGACGTTCTCGTTCTGGTTTTCCGCGCACCACGCCGACCGCCACACGCCGTACAAGGACGGGCTGATGCTCGTCAACGGCGAAATCCAGGCCGTCAAGGGCGGCGGGCTGTGCCAATTGAGCAACCTGTTGTTCTGGATGTGCCTGCACACGCCGATGACGATCGTCGAGCGACATCCGCACAACAAAAAGGCGTTGCCCACGCCTCCGGGCGACGTGCCGGCCGGCGTGGACGCGACCGTGAGCGAGGGTTGGCTGGATCTGAAGGTGAAAAACGAGACCGCCTCTACCTTTCAATTTACGTTTGTCTACGACGGCACCGAGCTGTGCGGCCGCGTGTGCAGCGACGACCCTTCGCTGTTCACCTATGGCGTGGAGGGTCGCGATCAGCACTACGTGTGCCAGGGCGGGCACATCTACGAGGAAATCGACCTGTATCGCCACAAACGCGAACCGCGCAGCGGCGCAATCGTCTCCACTGCGTTTTTGTATCACAACCGCTGCCTGATCGATTACCCGCTGCCCAAAGATGTGCCGGTTGTAGAGCAGAAAGGAGCGTGAACGCGATGAAACCGAACATTGGTATCCTCTTTGGGGGCCGCTCAAGCGAATACGACGTCTCCCTGCACTCTGCTGCGGCCGTATTGACACATATCGACCGGGAACGATACACGCCGGTGTGCATCGGCATCACGAGGGAGGGCGTCTGGTACCTGTATGAAGGGCCGGTCGAGGCCATCGAAAACGACACGTGGCACACACAGGCGTGCACCCCCGCCTTGCTCTCGCCCAGCACCGATACGCGGGGGCTGTGGGTTCAGCGCAAAGCGGGGTGGGAAACCATCTCCCTTTGCGCGGTCTTTCCCATCCTGCACGGGCGCAACGGGGAGGACGGCACGGTACAGGGCCTGCTGGAACTGGCGGATCTGCCCATAGTGGGATGCGGTTCGCTGTGCGCGGCGGTGTGTATGGACAAGGAATACACGCATCTATTGGCCAATGCCGCCGGAATTGAAACGCCCCGTTCGGTGACGCTGTACGCGTACGAGGACCCCGGCCCGGCGCTCGCCGTTGCCCAGTCGTTTTCGTATCCGTTGTTCGTCAAACCGGCGCGCGCGGGCTCTTCATTTGGCATCACGCGCGTGACGCAGGCCGCACAACTGCCCAAGGCACTGGCTGACGCGTTTTTACACGACGACAAACTGTTGATCGAAGAGGGGGTGGACGGCGTGGAGATCGGCTGCGCCGTGTTGGGATTGCCTGAGCGCCCGATCATTGCTACACTGGACGAGGTCGCGCTGACAGACGGCTTTTTTGACTACGAGGAAAAGTATACGCTCAAGACCTCTTCCATCCACGTGCCCGCGCGCCTGCCCGATGTGACGACGGCGCGCGCCAAACACATCGCCCAGACGCTGTATCAAAAGCTGGGATGCAAGGGGCTGTCGCGCATCGATCTGTTCGTCACCAAAGACGGGCGCATCTTGCTCAACGAGGTCAATACCATCCCCGGTTTTACCGCGCACAGCCGCTACCCACACATGTTTGAAACGGCCGGCGTGCCATTTGACACGCTGATCGACCTGTTGATTACACAGGCACTGGAGGAAACACGCGCATGAAGACACTATCGTTGCATCGCTCAGATATCCATACGGGGACGCTCATCCTGGTCAACGCACAGCATCCGCTCACGCCCGGATTTACCGTGCGCGATTGCGTACCGGTCAGTGAGCAGTATGAACAGGTGCGCCTCTCTTCCGCGGCCGCGATCCTGTTCACGCAGCTGATGCAGGCGCTTTCCGCGCAGGATCAGATCGTGCCGGTCAGCGGATTTCGTCCGCACGGCGAACAGTGTGCGATCTGGGACGAGTGCATGCAATCGCACGGCGAGGCATTCACCAAAAAATACGTGGCCCGCCCCGGTTGCAGTGAACACGAAAGTGGGTTGGCGCTGGATGTGGCGCTCAATGAAGCGCCCATCGACTTTTTGCGCCCCAAGTTTCCGTACACCGGCATCTGCCAATCGTTCCGGCAGATGGCGCCGCGCTTTGGGTTTGTCCAGCGGTATCCGCGCGGCCGAGAACATGAGACGGGCATCGGACATGAACCCTGGCACTTTCGCTATGTTGGCACGCCGCACGCACGCATCATGCAGCGCTACGACCTGACGCTTGAGGGGTACATCGATTTTCTGCGCGACTTCCCCTATCCCCGTCATCCGTACAAGGTGTGTGAGCGCGAGGAGATTTTGAGCGTCGGCTTCGTACCGATAAAGGACGACGGCACGCAGCTGCAACTGCACGCCGTGCCGTACCAGATCTCCGGCAACAATGTCGACGGCGTGATCGTCACCACCTGGGAGCCGATGTGAGCGCAGCGGCGCATTCAAAGAGCGTAGGATGCCGCAGGTTCACCGTGTGCAACCCGGCCGTGCGCGATGCCTTAGAGCAGCATTGCGCCGGTGCCCATCAGAATCAACACCAGGCCCACAACCGCCTTCCGGCTGAGTTTTTCCTTGAGAACCAAGGTCGAAAATACGATGGTCACAAGGATGCTGAGCTTGTCGATCGGGACCACGATGCTCGCCGGGCCGTCTTTCAAGGCACGATAGTAGCACAGCCACGACAGCCCGGTGGTCACTCCCGAGAGGAAGAGAAAGAGCCAGTTCCTCTTGCCGATGTTGGCCAGCCCCTTCTGCTCCCCGGTAATCAGAACCATCAGCCAGGCCATGACCAGGACGACCACCGTTCGAATGGCGGTTCCCAAATTCGATTCAACATTTTCGATTCCTATTTTCCCGAAGATGGAACTCAGGCTGGCAAATACGGCCGATAAGAGGGCGAAGAGGAGCCACTGTTTGCTTTCACTTCCGCGCTCTGTCGTCTCGCTTTTTGTGATCATCAGAAGCGTGCCCACTCCAATCCCCATTACGCCGATGATTTGGGGAATGGAGACGGGCTCTCCCAGGAAGATCAGCGCGAGCAGAATGGTCAATACCGTGCTGGATTTGTCAATGGGCGTCACCTTGTTGACATCGCCCAGCTGCAGCGCCCGGAAATAGCAGAGCCAGGACGCTCCGGTGGAAAGGCCGGACAGAATCAGGAACAGCGACGTATTCCCCGAGAGATTCCCGATCTCTGTCTGAGAGCCGACCACAAACACCATCAGCCAGGAGAACAGCAGCACCACCACCGTCCGGATCGCCGTCGCCAAAGTGGAATTGACGTTTTGAATGCCGATTTTGGCCAGTATCGCAGTGATTCCGGCAAAGAATGCAGAGCCAAGTGCAAAAAACAACCAGAGCATCTCTTCTCATCCTTCTCTACGGCTGAAACCGATAGCCCACGCCCCAGACCGTTTGAATGTGCCGTGGCTGCGACGGCGTTTTCTCAATTTTTTCCCGTAGCCGGTTGATGTGTACGGCCACCGTGGCATTGTCACCCATCGCGTCATATCCCCAGATGCGTTCGTATAGGGTCTCCTTGCTGAAAACGATATCGGCATTGGACATCAGGAACAGCAAGAGCTCATACTCCTTGTTCTTCAGCTCCACCTCGCGCC
>DXZF01000189.1 GCA_019415425.1 Bacillota bacterium
GGATAAAGTGCGTTGCGGTGCTCAGCACGCCGTCCAGCGTGGACAACTTCTGCGAGACGAACAGCGCGATCTGCCGCATGCTGGTTCCCTCCAGCACAACCATCAGGTCGTACGAGCCGCTCATCAGGTACATGGTCTTTACTTCTTCAAAGCGATAGATGCGCTCGGCCACGGCATCGAAGCCGCGCTCGCGCTGCGGCGTGATGCGCACCTCGATCAGCGCCTGCACGCGCCCGTTGTCTGCAAGCTTTTCGTGGTTGACGACGGTGGTGTATTTGAGTAGCACGCCCTCTTCCTCCATGCGCGCGATCGCCGCCTTTACCTCACCCTCCTGCATGCCCGTCATCTGCGCAATCTGCGCGGGCGTGGTGCGTGAATCCTGTTCCAGCAGCTCCAAAATGGCCGTATCGCGGTGGTTCATGTCCATGCTTCTCTCCCCCATTCCTCGCCTCAAACGGCAAAATTGTATAGATGGATATGTGTATCAATATACCATCTCTTGCGCAGGCACGTCAAACAAAGACGCACTTTTTGACAGCCCTGCGCCAGCCGCTGTGCGGCAGTGCCAAAAACCCCCGTCCAACCGGTCTAAAAGGCCGGTTGGACGGGGGCTCTGTTCAATCTTCCTGCGGCGGGCGCGTCGGTGCGGCTGTGGGTTCTGCCGTCTGCGACGTGCCGGGTCTATCCGGCGTCGTCTCGGGCTCCTCGCTGGGCGTTGGCGATGGGGTAGGCGTTGCCAGCACATACGGCTTGCTGCCCTTGTAGGTGCTGGTATTGGCCTTGACGCGTTTGATCTCGTTGCCGTTTTTGTCCTTGTAGATCTTCCACGCTTCGGTGACGTACTTGTTGCGTCCCTTGCGCGTGAGCGACGGATCGTCCACGACCACCACGTCGTCGGGGTCGTACGCCTCCACTTCCACGTCCACGCTCAACATCTCGATGGTCATGTCGTCGGGCAACGGCTGGCCGTAGATCTCCGCCGTGACCTTGCCGTTTCCGGCGCGCACCATGACGTACACCGGCCAGTCGGTGTTGTTCTTAAACGCGAGATCCGGGCCGCCGGTGGAAATGGCGGCGTCCAGCGCCCGCTTGACATAGCTGGAGGGAATGCTGTGCGGCCTGCGCGCAGTGATCTGCAGATCCGCCTTGAGCAGCGCGTTGTAAAGGGTGGAGCTCACCTGGCAGATGCCGCCGCCGGGCTGGTCGGTATACACGCCGTTTTCAATGCCCTTGGCCAGATACCAGCCGTTGGCCACCGTGCGGGGGCCGGCCGTATCGTTGACGGAGAACGTCTCCCCGGGTTTGACGACGGAGCCGTTGAGGATCTCCGCCATTTTGACGATGTTCTTGGCGCGGCCGGAATCTTTGCTATCGCTGTACGACGTCGTCGCACTGGCCACCAGCACGGTATGCGCCTTGATCTCCTCGATGGTATACGTCGCCTTTTTGGCGGTGCCCGGCATGGCAATGGTGCCGAACTCCCCGCTCGTCACCGCCTCCTTGACCAGCGCCACAAATGCGTCCTCATCCAGCTCGATGCCGTCCTTGCCCTCGACAAAGTTCAGCGTGCCGTCCTCGCCCACCTCGACCGACGGCTCGATGGCGTCGGTGTTGATGCCGGGAATCGCGGCACGGATGTTGTCCTCCAGGCTGTTTTCGTCGTAGACGTATGAGAGCGTCAACGCCTTGACCGTGCCTGAGGACCTGTCTCTTATACACATCTC
>DXZF01000019.1 GCA_019415425.1 Bacillota bacterium
ATTCAGGAATATGTGACGGTCAACTTCGGTCAGCTTGAAGATATCATCAATGCCATTGGCGGCGTGGATTTGAACATCACTGCGGCAGAGCAGCAGGCGGCCAACGTCATTCTGGAGAGCATGAAGATGAGCGACCAGAAGATCCGTTCCAATGGCAATGTTCATCTCAATGGCGCGCAGGCCATGGCGTATTCGCGCATCCGCAAGATCGACAGCGATGCAGTGCGCTCCAGCCGCCAGCAGAAAGTGCTGATGGGCCTGATGGAACAGTGTAAGGACATGAGCCTGACGCAGTACCCTGACTTCATCCGCAAGCTGCTGCCCATGGTGGAGACGTCGTTGACGTATGGCGATATCTTTGAATTGGCGCCGATCATGACCAAGAGCCCTGAGATTGTACAGAACGTCATTCCAGGCGACGAGGACAATGCAACTGGCGGCATGTATGATGGCGCGTGGTACTGGCGTTACGATACCGACGCCGCGGCCGAGCGCCTGCACACCTTCATCTATGAAGAGTAAAGGGTCCTAAAGGCCACGCATAAAAAAGGCGAACGACGAGAGCGTTCGCCTTTTTCATTTTGAAAGACGGCATTTGACAACCCTCCCCATACGTAAGGTGTTGCATGGGAGGGATTATATGATGATGATCAGTGCGCTTGTCTTTTTGAGCAATTTGCTTCCTCTGCTGGGCAGCCTTTCTCAGGGGCAGTCGTTTCCCAAGCAGCTGAGCCCGGAAGAAGAAAAGACCATGATCGCGCGCATGGAGGCAGGGGATGCGCACGCGCGCAACACGCTGATTGAGCACAATTTGCGCCTGGTTGCGCACATCTGTAAAAAGTATACGGTTAACGGCAGAGATATGGAGGATTTGATCTCCATCGGAACCATTGGGCTCATCAAAGCGGTACAGACGTTCGACAGCAGCAAGAACCGGCCGCTGGGCTCCTACGCCTCGCGCTGTATTGAGAATGAAATTCTCATGTCCATTCGTGCGGAGAAAAAAACGCGGGGAGAGATTGCCCTGGGCGAAGTGATCGGCACCGATAAGGACGGCAATCAGGTGGTGCTCTCGGATATTTTGAGCACCAACGAGCGCGGTGTGGACGCACAGGCCGAAACCAATCTGGCCGTTGAACAGCTTTACAATGCCATTGGCGACACGCTCGGGGCGCGCGAGCGGATGATCATTGAACTGCGATACGGCCTCTATGGCGGAAACTGTTGGACCCAGCGAGAAATTGCCAGACAGCTGGGCATTTCGCGTTCCTATGTCTCGCGCATTGAAAAACGCGCCTTGCAAAAGCTGTGCCAGATGCTCGAGAACAGCCAGAAAGCGGAGTAGACAGTTGAAAGCCGTGCCCAAGGAGTGTATGATAAAGACAAAAGAGGAGGCATTCGATGGCCAATCGCTTTGGCCCGGCGGGAAATTCCGAAAGCTTCTACGCCCAGGGCCATACATCTACCAAAGAACAACCGGCCTGGCTGCACGCCATGGGGCTGGATGCGTTCGAATACAGCTTCGGGCGCGGCGTGCGCATCCGTGAACAAGCGGCCGATGAGATCCGCCAGCAAGCGCAGATGTACGATATTCAACTGAGCGTACATGCGCCATATTACATCAACATGGCCACGGAAGAGGAAGCGAAGATGGACAACAGCATCCGCTATCTCGTGCAGTCGGCGCAAGCTGCGCAGTGGATGGGCGCCAAGCGGGTGATCTTCCATCCCGGCGTTCAGGGAAAGAGCGAGCGGGTGGACGCCATCAAGCGCATCGAGACGCTGCTCAGCCGTGCAATGCGTGAATTGGATGCACAGGGGTTTGGCGCAATCACCTTTTGCCCAGAGAGCATGGGCAAAATCAACCAGATCGGCGATTTGGTTGAGACCATTGCGTTTTGCGAATTGGACGAACGGCTGATCCCGTGCCTGGACTTTGGGCATTTGCATGCACGCACTTTGGGTGCGTTTCATTCGGCCGAAGATTTCCGGCATGCGTTGGATCTGGTGGAAAACCGGCTGGGGATGGAACGTGCACGCGCACTACACGTGCACTTTTCCCGCATCGAGTTCACGCAGGCCGGCGAAAAGCGGCACTGGACATACGATGACAGGCAATTCGGACCAGACTTTGAACCGCTGGCGCGCGAATTGGCACGGCGCCAATACGATGCGACAATCATCTGTGAATCCAAAGGGACAATGGCAGAGGATGCTGCCACATATAAACAACTGTATCTACAGGCATTGGAGGAGTTAAAATGAATATCCGTACACAAAAGCTGCTTGAACGCATGCAACAAATCGGCGTGGACGCGATGCTGGTGGCCAGTTATGAGAACCGCCGCTACCTCAGTTACTTCAGCGGCTCCAACGCGACGTTGTTTGTGCACCCGCAAAGACAGGTATTGCTCACGGATTTCCGCTACAAGGAGCAGGCCGGCAAGGAAGCGGTCGATTATGAAGTGATCATGTACGATCAATTCTCCAGTGTGTTTGATCAGATTCAGACGTTAGTGGAGCAGACGGGCGCCAAGACCATTGGCTTTGAATCCGACAAGATGACGGTCAATTGGCTGCAGGGCGCGCAGAAGAAACTCCCGCAGGTGGAGTTTGTGCCCATGCCCAATGAGATCGACGCATTGCGCGCCTACAAGGATGCGGACGAGGTGGCCATCATCCAGCGCGCGCAGGACATCACGGATGCTTCGTTTGCGCATATCCTCACGGTGCTCAAGCCGGGGATGACGGAGCTGGACGTCATGGCGGAGTTGTGCTATGCGATGGCAGTGCGCGGGGGCAAGACCTCGTTTGGCTGCATTGCGGCCAGCGGCCCCAACTCTTCCATGCCGCACGCACAGCCCACCATGCGCAAGCTGCAGAACGGTGATTTTTTGACTATGGATTTCGGTTGCAAGATCGAAGGGTATTGCTCGGATATGACGCGTACGGTTGCCATTGGACAGCCCAGCGACGAAATGAAGGAAATTTACCAGATTGTTCTGGATGCACAACAACGCGCACTTGACAAAATTGCGCCCGGCATGGTATGCAATGATGTGGACTTTGCCGCCAGGGGGTACATCGCGGAGAAGGGCTACGGCGAATACTTTGGCCATGGGTTGGGTCACAGTCTGGGCCTGGCCATCCACGAAGAACCCAGATTCACGCAGCACTGCACCGAGGTGCTCAAGCCGGGCGTCTGCATCAGCGTGGAACCGGGTATCTATCTGCCCGGCAAGTTTGGCGTACGCATTGAAGACATCGTGTGCATCACCGAGGACGGGTTCCACAACTTCACGCATTCGCCCAAGGAACTGATTATTCTATAAACCAACACGGAGGGAAAGTATGCTTTCTGCAGGAGAATTTCGCAAAGGACAAACCATCGAAATTGATGGACAGGTTTGGGTGATCGTGGATTTTCAGCACGTCAAGCCCGGTAAAGGCGCTGCGTTCGTGCGTACGAAGATCAAGAACGTCGTGCAGGGGAATGTTCTGGAGCGCACCTTCAGCCCCACCGAGCGCTATCCGCGTGCGCATGTGGAATCCAAGACCATGGAGTATTTGTACCAGGATGGCGATCTGTACTACTTCATGGATATGGAGACATACGAACAGTTGCCGCTGGGCAGTGAGCTGGTGGCCGACGCCATGCCGTATGTGAAGGAGAACTCGCCGGTAGAGGTCAAATTCTTTAAGGACAAGGCGTTCTCGGTAGAGCCGCCGAACTTTGTTGAATTGAAGGTCACGCAGACCGATCCGGGCGTGAAGGGCGATACTGCCACGGGCGCGACCAAGCCTGCCACGCTGGAGACCGGCGCTGTGATCAATGTGCCGCTGTTTGTCAACGAAGGGGATGTGATCCGCGTGGATACCCGCGTGGGCGAATACATGTCCCGCGTGTGATGCCGATCCATGCCCCGGTAAAGGAGGGTACAGAATGAGTTATTTGGCTGAACGCGTCGCGTATCTGCGCGGCTTGTCCGAAGGGCTTGCCATTTCCGACCAGAGCGCGGAAGGGAAGCTGCTGTTGAAGATCATCGAAGTGCTCGAGGATGTCTCAGACTCCATCGACTCACTCGAGGAGGCACAACAGGAGCTGGATGAGTACGTGGAGAACATTGACGACGACCTGTCAGATGTAGAGGACGAGCTGTTTGGCGAAGAGGACGAGGAAGAAGATTTCTTGGAGATCGAATGTCCGCACTGCCATGAAGTGATCTACTTTGATCAGGATGCGCTGGCAGGGGAAACGCTCGTCTGCCCGGTGTGCAACGAGGCGATTCTGCCCAAAGGCGACGGAGAAGACGCGTAATTTTCTGCCGTGAGCTATCCGGCGGTCGATGGCAGGCCGCGATGGATATGCGACACGGATGCGCAAAATATCCGATGACGAATCAGGCGGGTTTACCGATGGAATATCGGTAAATCCGCTTTTTGTTTTTTTCGCCATAGGGGCTCAAAGTGAGCGTATCCCTTGTGCACAGCTACGCGTACATTGCAACGTAAGATCAATGCGTGGTGCATCGCAAAGCAGCGCCCTCAAAAGTCGGGGCGTTCTTTTGTTTCCAAAAAACTTGTACAAGTCCGGGATATTACACGCTATACACACATATATATAACCACAAAGAAAGGGGAGGATCGCATGCCTACACATCCGATATGGTCGGAACAATTGGCTTACTTGTTTCCCAGGCGCGTCTGGCAGGCGTTGGCACAATGCCCGATACAGGTGAGGGAACAGATGGAAGAAATCCGGCTACGCGCGGAAAAACCGCTGATGGTGCAGTATGGAGGCCGGGATGCGTTTATCAGTGCCATGGGCGAAGTACATCGCGTGCCCACCGCGCCGCTGATCCTCACCGCAAAGGAGGTGCAGGAAGCATTTGAAGCGGCGTGCCAACATTCACTTTACGCGTATGAGGAGGAGATCCGGCAGGGATTCATCACCGTCAGAGGTGGGTATCGGATTGGCATCTGTGGAAAGGTGAACGCCAAACATGGACAAATTGTCTCGTTTCCCTACTGTACAGGTCTGTGCATTCGCATCATGCGAGAACTGCCCGGGTGTGCGGATGACGTGCTGCCCTTTATTGCACAGGGCGAACGGGTATACACTTCGCTGATCGTTTCGCCCCCCATGATGGGCAAGACCACGCTGCTGCGCGATCTGGCACGCCAGATCTCCAACGGCATTTACGGCAGCGGCGGCAAACGCGTCTGCGTGGTGGACGAACGCAGCGAGATCGCGGGCGCCGTAGATGGACTGGCGCAACTGGACATTGGCCTGCGCACCGATTTGCTGGACGCTTGCCCCAAATCCCAGGGGATGATGATGGCGTTGCGCGCCCTTGCGCCACAGGTGCTCATCACAGATGAGCTGGGCGGGGAGACGGATGCGTGCGCCGTGCGGGAGGCATGCTTTGCCGGCGTTAAGGTGCTGGCCAGTGCCCACGCGGGCAGCGAGCGCGAGCTGATGAATCGCACGGGGCTACAGATGTTGTTTTCACAAAAGGTGTTTGAGCGCATGTTGATTCTGGGAAATCGACCGGGGCAGTTGCAACGCGTGCTGGATGGCGATCTGCATCCCATCTGGGAGCGTGTGGGCGCATGAAACCCATCCTCTGCATCCTGTTGGTGGCATGCTGTTCGCTGTGCGGATATATGGCCTCAGCCCGATTGCACCGCCACGTCGTGTTGTTGCAGATGCTCTTGCAGGCAACGGAACGGCTGCAGATGCACGTTGCATACTTTGCCGATCCGGTTCACACAGCGCTGCAATCGCTCTTGCAGAGCGAGCCCAAACCCATTGCACATTGGTATCGCCAGGCACTTGCGTTGTTGGCGGATGGAGAGAGCGTACAGGCGGCACTGCGCACATCGCTGCAACAGTTATGGGAGACGGACAGTGCGTTTTCGGCGCTGGATGCATCGGATGTCGATGCGCTGTGCCAGTGGGCGCAGGGGCTTGGCGGCGATCAGGCAACGCAACAGACCGCCTTTGCCTACATACAAAAAACGCTGTCGCACGGCATTCAAACGGCGGCCGAGAGGCAAAAGCAAAAGGCGAAACTCTACCGTACGTCCGGCGTGCTCTGTGGGCTATTGCTGGTCGTCCTATTCTACTGAGAAGGCAGGAACGATGGAAGATGAGCGTTGATTTGGTATTTCGTATCGCGGCCATTGGCATATTGGTCGCAGTCCTCAACCAATTGCTTTCGCGCGCCGGACGCGACGATATGGCGACGATGGTGACCATTGCGGGGCTGGTCATCGTGCTGTTTATGGTCATTGGCGTGATCAGCGATCTATTTGACAACGTCAAGCGCGTGTTCAATCTGTATTAGGCAAAGCGAAAGCGGGTGAACCGATGATCAAGATTGTGGCGGTAGGCCTATTGGGCGCCTTGCTCAGCATTCTCCTGCGCCCGCATCGCAGCGATCTTGCCATGTTATGCGGTATGGCCACGGGTGCGATCGTCCTTTTGATGGTGATGGATGAAGCGACCAGCCTGCTCGCCTATCTGGCTCAGATCAGCGACCGCTTTGCCGTAGACCCCACGATGTTTTCCACCATGCTCAAGGTGACGGGCATTGCATACATCGCAGAATTTGGCGTGCAGGCGTGCAAGGACGCGGGTGAAAGCGCCATCGCCTCCAAGGTGGAGCTGGGCGCCAAAATCCTGATCCTCTCGCTGTGCGTGCCGGTGGTGATGGATCTGTTGGAACTGTTGGCCAGCATACTGCCTG
>DXZF01000190.1 GCA_019415425.1 Bacillota bacterium
TTTCATCCCTGAGAACCCGTAACGCAAATGCATGCGCATTTGCTTTGGGGGGATTGGGCCGATGCCGTCTGCGGTGCGGTGCAATCTGCTGTGCGTCTGCTGTTTTTGGAAGTTTTTGGTAGGGGCGCTGCCCCTGGCAAGATATGGAGAGCGATCCCGACAAAGAACCCCAATGGGAAAACGGTTATTTTTGTTACAAAAAAAAAAAAAAGTTGCTTTTTACTCCGAAAAAGTGTAAGATCTATGCGAATACAGCGTGTATTCCACTACACGATACGGAGCGCGCCGCGGCGCGCGTCCCGTAGGCGGAACAAAGGAGTTTGGGGTCGATGAACAAAGGCAGATGGCTGGGCATCCTCATGGCGGCTGCCATGGCCTGTGCGCTGTTGCCTGCAACGGTACTGGCGCAGGGCGTAACGTGCCCGGACGGCGCGGATTGCACCGCGCACGCGGCAGAAGTAGGCGGCAAGCATTACGACACGCTGCAGGACGCGATTGCGGAGGCCAACGGGGCGCGCATCGCGCTGCTCAAGGACGAGACGGTGTCCAGCGACATCATTCTGACCGAGAGCATGGCGCTGGACCTGGGCGGCCACAAGCTGACGCTGGCGGACAACGTGAAAATCCAGATCACCGGCGATGACAGCGTGCTGGACCTGCGCAACGGGACGCTGGAGGGCAACCGCACGCTGCTGATCCTGTGCTACCAGGGGGCGACCACCCACCTCACCGGCATCACGGGCGTCAACCACAGGGCGGAAGGCACCGGCAGCACGGAATACTCCAACTTTTTGCAGCTGGGCAGCGGTGTCGACTTCTCGACCGGCCACGGCCGCATTGAGGGCTGCAACCTGACGGCCGGCGGCAACGTGGTGTACATCCTGGGCAAGCACGCGACGGACAGCAGCGATCCTTCCACCTGCACCATCGTCAACAGCAGCATGACCGGGCGCAACCCCATCTCGGGCAACGGCAACTGCTACGCCGATGTCAGAATTGAGAGCGGCACGTTCACCGGGCAGTGGAACCTGAGCGGCAACACCGCTGCGGTGTACTGGCCGGGCGCCGGCAAGCTGACCATCCAGGGCGGCACGTTTACGGGCGGCACCGCGGTGTACGCCAAATCCGGCGAGATCGAGATTGCGGGCGGCACGTTTACCGGCACCGCGGACCGCAACTACGCCCATTCCGGCAACGGCTTTATCGCCACGGGCGACGCCATCGTGCTGGATGGCTGCAACTACCCCGGCGGGAGCCCGCAGGCACAGATCCAGGACGGCACGTTTGTGAGCGAAAACCGCGACGCGGTGAACGCCTACACCTCGCAGGGCGCCACGGTGGACAGCGACGGGATGATCGCGGGCGGCGTGTTCTCCTCGGACGTGGCGGCGTTTGCGGCTGCATCGGCCACCCGCGCCAGCCTGGCGGCCAACGGCGTATCGACGTACTATGTCGGCACGGAGACGACGGTTGCACAGCGCGTGGGCAGCGCGGCCCAAACCGGCGATGCGATCAGCGTGCAGAGCGGCGATCTGGCGCTGACCGGCCTGCCGGATGGCGTGCAGGTGCAAAATGCCGGTAGCGGCAACGTGACGGCCAACGGCGAGGCGGTAACCGGCCAGCCGGTGGTGACGCATACCC
>DXZF01000191.1 GCA_019415425.1 Bacillota bacterium
GATAGCCTCCTTCCCTATCACATTACACCTATATTGTAACTCTGTTCAGGGCCCCATCAAGGATGCCTCCGCCTCTGGACAAAGTGTCCAGAAGATAGGGTGGGAAGTTATAGGCCGCTCTTTTTGCGCTGAAAGAAATCGGAAAGGGCATCCTGCAAAGATGGAGCGCTGTCCAGAAATTCCAGCTTTACGCCCAAGTCGCCCACGCGGAAACAATAAGGATTTCCCATTTCCTTCAATACATAGACTGCCCGGAGATCCTGAGGAACACTTGGATCAAGCTTTATGCTTCTTATATCAGTCAACTCTTCTTTTTTTATCTTTTGAATATCCACGCTCGAAAGCGCCGCAACATTTAGACTGCTCACAGAACATACACCTCCTTCCACATATTTCTATGCAAGTTTCAGGTTGTCCTATGAGAAAAGCGCAAGGCCAGTATTGCAACAGAGCTGACTTTGCGCTTTTATATATCTCTTAATAAAATGATAAAATGCCTGAATGTTACTATTGGCCCATCAAGGTCCTAATTTCGTTTGTATCAATCATTCTCATCCTTATATACGGGGAATCTATGCCACATCGGAGGATTTTTATGACCCATAAATAGCTTTTTGATCCACCTTAATATTGTTTCTACAAAATGGAACCACAGATTACCAAATACAAATATTACTGCAAGAAACAATAAGAATGCTCCCATTTCTCCCAAAGGCATTTTTCACCTCACTTTGTTGCAAATGTATTCATAAAGAAGTCAGTAAAAGCAGCCAGCTCATCGTCCTGAGACACATAGACGTATAGCTTTTCATCTTCCAGCCAATCATAGGCATTGATGCCAATATACCCCTTTCTGTCCGGATAAATGATAAAAGCATCTGTAGGGTACTTATTACGGTAAGCTTTTAAAATTTCAGAGCGGCGGTAGTAGGTCGGGTCACCACAGCCAGAAAGATCGGGAACTGTGGGAACGACCACGATTGTTTTGCTGGCCTCATTCCAGCCAACAATTAAATTTCCGATTTTTGTTTTGCTTCCATGAACAAATCCATAATTGAAACGACTGACATCCTCGGTATAGCCGAAAATCAGCCTATAATTGTCCCCATCTGTTACAACATGATTAAATAAAACACGCATTTTCTTTGCATTTGCATTGCTCTTTTCCATGTCGATTTCCGGTCCCTTAAACAATTTGCTAAAAAATCCCATAACGTTCTCCTCCTATAATCCTTATTTTGAAAGCGTATGGATGCCAGCCATAGCATCATAAAATAAATACAAATATTAAAATTTGTTTTTATTTTCCTTAAAGTAAATTCCGCCTGAATATTAGTCCGCAGCACAATATTCGGACGGATTTACCTATTTTCTACCATTCTTGAACTAGAAGCCGTTTTCAGCTTCTCCAGGACATCCACGATCGCATCAAGCTGAACATCGATTGTTTCATCCGCAGCCTCAGGGACAAACAAAGGAAGAGTATCCGGAAGCGCTCTGCGAATGACCATCACTGTCAGACTTAAATTTGTAAACAGATTGACTCTTCTTGCGTCTGCCTCTATCCCAAAGGTTTCCAAAATTTTCCCAAAAAGCTGCCGCTGCTTTTGCCGAAACACCTGATAGCTTTCCTTTGACAGACGTTTAAAAATCAGCTGCTGCTCCTCAATTGTTAAAACAGCGATTCCACTTTTCTCTCCATAACAGCAATCATAGAGAAATTTTTTCACAGTGTCGCGCCATGTTAATGCAGGATCAGCCATCAGTTTTTGAACATACTCAACAATTCTAGGCTGCTGCCAATATAATGTTTCAAGCACCAGATCTTCTTTTGTTGAGAAAAACGAATAAAAGAATGTTCGCGAAATACCGACCTTTTTATAAACCTGTTCCACCGTTGTATGCCGTATGCCCTGTTTTGCCATGAGTTCAAGCCCAACTGTAATAAGTGCTGTTCTGATACGCTCCTTATCTTTCTCAGAATAAGCTACCCGTGGCATTACATCACCTCGCGCAAAATAAAAACAAAATATAATTTTTGTTTTTATTTTAATACATTTAATAGAAAAATGCAAGAGAAGTATACTATTAAAATGAGGTGATTTCCTTTTGACGTCGCCCCCACCGGCCCCACAGGCCCCACGGGTGCAACCGGCGTCACGGGCGCAACGGGCACTGGCATCACAGGCCCCACGGGCCCTACAGGTGCCACCGGACCGACCGGCTCCACGGGTCCGACGGGCGCCACAGGCGCGACGGGCCCGACTGGCTCGGAAGGCGTGGCGGCCACTGTGGCAGTGGGCCGTGTGACCACGGGGGAACCGGGTTCACAGGCACAGGTAACCAATAGCGGTACGCAGCGGGATGCGGTACTGGACTTCGTCATCCCGCGCGGCGATACGGGGATGGAGGGCGCGCCCGAAGTCCTGGCGGCCGTGGACAGCGCCGCGCAGACCTCTACGGCGGGCGGTGCGCTGGTCTTTAACGACACGCCGCTGCTCTCGGGCTCGTCCATTACACATCCGATGGCCTCTGCCGATGTGCAGATTACGCGCGATGGCATCTATCAGGTGGCGTTCCACGGCACGGTTTCGGTCAGCGCCGGGATGAGCATTCCGGCCACCGTACTGGTCCGCCTGTTCCTGGATGGCGCGCCTGTGATCGGGTCGGCAGCCCGGCATACGTTTACGTCCTCAGGGGAAATGGCCACCCTCGCGTTCCACGTGCCGTTCGCAGTGCTCCACACGCCCGCCACAATACGCATCGTGGTGGACGAAGCGGGCTTTGTGTTCCGCGATATCACGATGACCGTCACGCGCCTGGGCGATGCCACGGTGGTGCGCTCGTCCACCGTCTAAATCTACCGCTATACGGCAAATGCCCGGATCCGTCCTTGGATCCGGGCATTTTGACTGGCTGCGATCGATGGGGCAAGTCCAGCGCTGTGGGCGATGGAAAACCGATGCAGCCCGCAATTCATTGTATGGAAAAAGCCATGCGCCTGCCACTTAGAATCCCCACAGCAGCCAGATCAACACGTATCCCGTCAATACGGCGGACAGGGTAAACGGCACGCCGATGCGCATGAACTGGCCTGTCGAGACGGTATGGCCATCCTTGCGCAGGATGCCCAGCGCGGTGATGTTGGCCGAAGCGCCGATGGGCGTCAGGTTGCCGCCCAGCGTAGCGCCCGCCAACAGGCCGAAGTACAGCACGTGCGGCGCAATGCCCAAAATCTGCGCAATGCCCGCGACCACGGGCAGCATGGTGGCCACGTACGGGATGTTGTCGATAAAGGCGGAGAAGACCACCGAGGCAAACACCAGCAATGTGTACACGAGGAAGACGTTGTCGCCGCTCAAGCGCAGGAACAGGCGGCTGATATCGTCGATGATACCAACCTGTGTGATGCCGGCGATGACGATGAACAGGCCGGCCAGCAGCCCCAGCGTGAAGTAGTCGATCTCCTTGAATGCGCGCGGCAGGATGCTCCGATCGCGGTAGCGGCACACGTGGTAGATCAGCCCGATCAGGAACAGGCCTACACAGATCAGGCCGTTTGTGATGGCAGGTTTATGGGGCAGGAACGAGGCGAGGATCAACAGCACCACGGTGCCGACCATCAGCACGGTGGGGAAGTAGTCCGTCACCTGCGTGCGCGCATCGATCTGGATGCGCTGTGTATCCTTGCGGAACAGCACCAACAACACCAGCATCGAAACCAGTGCGCCCACCTGTACGACGAAAAACATGCCCGGCTTGCCGTCGTAGACGAAGAAGTCCAAAAAGTCCATATCCGCGTATCCGCCCAGCAGGATGGAGGTGGTGTCGCCCACCAGCGTCGCAGCGCCCTGCAGGTTGGAGGAGACGGCGATGCAGATGATCATGGACACCGGCGAAATCTGCAGCTTTTTGGCGATGGTAATGGCCACCGGCGCCACCATCAGCACCGTGGCCACGTTGTCCACAAACGCCGAAATCAGCCCTGCGAACAGCGAGAGCCAGATGACGGCCCATTTGACGTTGGGCGTCTTGTCGATGATCCAGTCGGCAAGCAGCGCCGGCATCTTGGATTCGGTGAACAAAAAGACCGTGCCCATCGTCCCCGCGATCATCAGAATCACGTTCCAGTCCACGGCGCCGAACACATCGCCGACGGGCAGAATGCCCAGCACGACAAACAGAAGTGCCGCGCCCAAAGCGATGTATGCGCGTGCGCGCTGGAACGTGAGCAGTAGGACATACATGGCGATAAACAGGCAGAGCGCCAACGTCTTCATGAAACAATCCTCCCTGTATTCGATCGTGAACGTGCACAGTGTACCAGATTCGCGCTTTTCTGACAATTGTCGTATGACGCAATACAAAGGAAAAGAAAAAGGGGAGAAGGGCATGCCCCTCTCCCGGTGTGCAATGGTCGGTATTACAGGTCGATTCCGCCTTCGTACACGCCGCCGTGGCTGCAGATGACGCGCGCGATGGGATAGGCCTTGAGCGATTGAATGGATCGATTGGCCTCGTCCATATCCAGCGTAAAGCGCGGGTTGGCGCCCGAGAGCTTGCCGTCGATGACGTTCATCGCATCGCCGGCAATCAACGCCTTGCAGTCGGGTACGTACAGCGACAGGTGCCCCGGCAGATGGCCCGGCGTATCCACGATCTGCACCGGCCCGACGCGATCGCCCCCCTGTACCGTAGCGTCCACGGGCACAGGGCGCGCCGCCTTGTACATGCTCAGGCGCGAGAGCGCGGTGGGCCGTTCGGAAAGCGGCATGTCCACATACCGCGATAGCATGTCGGTCAGTCGCACCGGGGGACGTTCGCCCGCCACATAGGGCGCTTGCTCTTTGGAACAGAGCACCTGTACGCGCGGGTTTTCCTGTTTGAGCTCGTACAGCGCGCCCATGTGGTCGCCATCGTGGTGGGTGAGGATGACATGGGTGACGTCCGCCGGGCGCAATCCCTGTTCAGAGAGCGCCTGCACGATGGCGGGCCAGTCGCCCGGATAGCCGCAATCCGAGAGGATGACGGCGCCTTCCCCCTGGATCAACGCGATGGTCAGCGGGGCGGCAAACCGATAGGCGTGCCGGGCAATGGTCAAGGGAATGACACGGGTCATACAATCGCCTCCAATCCTTTTTTACACGCAGTTTACAGTCAGTGTAGCACAATCGCTTTCAAGGCGGCAAATGTGCAGACAAAGTATTGCATAAACGGTTGGATTCCTGTACGCTATGCATGGCTTAGCATGCCGGAATCGGGCGGGGCGTCCCCGCCAATCCATCTGTTTGGGAGGACTACCATGGCAAAGATTCAACTGGTGATCACGGACCTGGACGGCACGTTTCTGGACAACCCGGACGAGATGAACGCGGACAACGTGCGCGCCATGCACCAGTGCGAAGCGCAGGGAGTTGCGGTGCGGTGTGTGACCGCGCGGGGGTACCACAACATCAAACGGCTGTTGGCCGTGGGCCAGTGGAAGGGGATGTGCGTGACCAATAACGGCGCCGCCATTCACGACATCGAGACGGGCAAGGCCGTCTACCGCAATACCATCGAAAAGGAGCAGGTGCGGCAGATCCTCACCCTGTGCAAGCAGGCGGAGGCGGTCAACCTGTTTGCCAGCGCCGGCACGTTCAGCGTCACCTGCACGGAATTTCCGCGCCAGATCAACGCGCGCATGTCGCACGTGCCCAAGGCGGATCCCATGCAGTGGCCCGAGGAGCAGCGGCCGGTGCAGATACAGACGCACAGCATCGACGAGATGGTGGAAGCGCTGGGCGACGACACCGAACTGCTGTGCATCCACGGAAAGGACGGCAGGGAGTTTTCCGGCGCGTTTTACCGCAGCATCATCCAACTGGGCGACTTCATGCTCACCTCCTCGCACCCGGGCGGGTTTGACATCATGGCCGCGGGCAGCACCAAGCGCGAGGGCGCCAAGCGGTTGGCGTCCATGATGGGCATTGGCGCGCAGAACGTCATGGCCTGCGGCGACCTGTACAACGACGTGGGCATGGTCAAGTGGGCCGGCGTCGGCGTGGCCATGGGCGATGGCTGCGAGGAGCTCAAGCGCGTGGCAGATTACGTCAGCGTGCCGCACGATGCCGGCGGCGTGGCGGATGCCATGCGCAAATACGTGCTGCAGGCGTAGGGCGCGGGCACGCGGCCCACTGTGGGCCCAATGAAAAGAGATGGGAAGATGAATCGGAGCGATACGGCGGCGCTGGTGCAGTGCCGCACATACGATTGGGACGCCGTGGAGGCGGCGGTGCGTCGCGCGGTGGAGCTGCTGGGCGGCATGCAGCAGTTTGTGCGGCCGGGCATGCGCGTGGCCATCAAGGCCAACCTGCTCAAAAAACAGGCGCCAGAGGCGTGTGTGACCACGCATCCGAGCGTCATCGCGGCCGTGGCCAAACTGGCGCGAGAGTGCGGGGGCGACGTGGTCATTGGCGACAGCCCGGGCGGCCCGTTTACGCTGGGGGCGCTCAGAGCGATCTACGAGCAGAGCGGCATGGTCGAGGCAGCCGCGCGCGCCGGCGCACGGCTGAACGAGGATCTGGGCACGGTGGACGCTGCGTTTTTGCCGGGCGAGGTGCTAAAGCAGCTGACCGTGTGCAAGTTTCTGCACGAGGCCGATGTGATCCTCAACTGTGCCAAGCTCAAGACGCACGGCATGACGACGTACACGGGGGCGGTCAAGAACCTGTTTGGCGCAGTGCCCGGCACCACCAAGGTGGAGTACCACTTCCGCATGCCGCAGTTGCCGCAGTTTGCCGGCATGCTGGTGGATTTGAACGAGTACCTGAAGCCGCAGCTCAACCTGATCGACGCCATTGTGGGCATGGAGGGCGAGGGGCCCGGCTCGGGCGATCCGCGCGAGGTGGGCTGCCTGATCGCCGCGCATACGCCGTATGCGGCCGATTTGATCGGCATCCGCCTGATGAACCTGGAACCGATGCGCGTCGCGACGGTGCACAATGCGCACGCGCGGGGCCTTTGCCCGGCCGATTGGGACGAGCTGACGGTGCTGGGCGACCCCAAGGAAGCATTTGTGGTGCGCGATTTTGCCGTGCCCAGCGCGCCGGTGGACATGGCGTTTCCGCGCGTGGCGCCCGCCTGGGTGATGCGCGCCGTACAGAAGCTGCTGCGGCCCAAACCGGTGTTTGACCACAGGGCGTGCATTGGATGCGGCGACTGCGCGCGCAGCTGCCCGCCCAAGGCCATTGCCATGCACGAGCACCGGCCGCGGGTGGATCTGCAGGCGTGCATCCGGTGCTTTTGCTGCCAGGAACTGTGCCCGAAAAAGGCGGTGCACATCAAGCGTTCGCGCATTTTGAAACGACTGGGGTGAAGAAGACATGTTCCACATCGTGCTGGTGGCGCCACAGATTCCGCAAAATACCGGCAACATTGCCCGCACGTGCGCGGTGACGGGCTGTAAGTTGCACCTGGTCAAGCCGCTGGGGTTTGACATCTCGGAACGATCGGTGCGGCGTGCCGGGCTGGACTACTGGGACAAGGTGTTTGTGGACGTGTACGAGGACTTTGCCCAGCTGCAAACGGCGTACCCAACTGCGCCGTTCTATCTGGTGGAGACGGTGGGCAGCCGCCGCTACGATCAGGTGACGTATCCGCCCGGCGCGTTTTTGGTCTTTGGGCAGGAGACCAAGGGACTGCCCCAGGAAATCGTGCGGCAGTACCCGCAGACGCTCATCCGGCTGCCGATGCGTGAGGGGCTGCGCAGCCTCAACCTCTCCAACGCCGTGGCGGTGACGGTGTACGAGGCGCTGCGGCAGAACGGTTTTTGCGGCCTGCAATAGCGTGGCGGAAAAGGACGGCCAGGGCCGCCTTTTTTGTTGGCAAAGCGGGGATAACCCGCGCGAAGTGGGCGCCCGGTGCCTCGTTGCGCCCCGCAGCGCGCACACGGATACAAGGCGGGTAAAGCGGCGCATGGCGGTGATGCCCGCTCCATCGGCGTGCAACAGGTCGCCTCTGGGGCTCTGTCATCGGCCCGCTCACATGGCCGCAGATGGCCGCGGCTCAAAGGGATAGTGGAGCCATTTGGGCACCGCAGACAGATTTCCCGTTTCTTAACTAAAAATTTACATTGGATTAACAAAAATGCCACCCACAGAATGTGAAAATTCCTTTACACTTATAAATGGTGTTAACGGGAACTTTACAGGGGTTGAAACCCTGGACATGGGTGGGGGAACGAAGATGACTCTTTACGACGTATTTGCGCTCTTTGGCGGTCTCGGCCTTTTCCTGTACGGCATGGACATGATGGGCAAGGGATTGGAGTCCGCTGCGGGCAACAAGCTCAAGCAAATTTTGGAAAAACTGACCACCAACCGCATCATGGGCGTATTGGTCGGCACGCTGGTGACGATGATCATCCAGTCCAGCTCGGCCACAACCGTCATGCTGGTGGGCTTTGTCAACGCTGGGCTGATGAACCTTTCGCAGGCGTTCGGCGTGATGCTGGGCGCCAATATCGGCACGACGATCACGGCGCAGATCATCGCGTTCAACATCTCGGATTGGGCGCCGCTGTTCATCATTTTGGGCGTGCTCCCGATGATGTTTGGCAAAAAGCGCTCGGTGCGCAGCATCGGGACGATCTGCGCGGGCTTTGGCATCCTGTTCCTGGGCATGAACATGATGGGCGACGCCATGATTCCGCTGCGCAACGAGGCGTGGTTTGTCAACCTGATGACCAGCTTCGACAGCCCGCTGTGGGGCGTGATGATCGGATTGCTGGTGACGGCGATCATCCAGTCCAGCTCGGCTTCGGTGGGCATTTTGCAGGCGCTGGCCGCACAGGGGCTGGTGAGCCTTTCGGCAGGGCTGTACATCGTGTTGGGGTGCAACATCGGCACATGTGCCACAGCGCTTCTGAGCAGCCTGGGAACCAATGCTATGGCGCGCCGCACCGCTGTGATGCACCTGATCAATAAGACGGTGGGCGCCATCGTGTTCACCATCGTGGTGTGGTCGCTGCCCATTGCGGACATCGTGGCGTCCTGGAGCCCTGGCGACCCCTCGCGCCAGATCGCCAATTTCCACACCGTGTTCAACATCCTCAACACCCTGATGCTGTTGCCCTTTGGCTCTGTATGCATCAAGCTGGCGTACCGCATTGTGCGCAGTGGCGGCGACGCGGAGCGCGAACAGCAGTTGCTGTTTGTGGACGACCACGTGCTGGAGACGCCCAGCATTGCCACAGTGCAGATGCAAAAGGAGCTGGGGCGCCTGGCCGATAAGGCCAACAAGAACTTCCGGCTTTCGCTCGAAGCGTTCTTTGAGAAAAACGACGACAAGGCGCAAACGGTCGTGGAGAATGAAAAGACCATCAACACGCTGTGCGGCGAAGTGATGGACTACCTGGTCAAGATCCAGCAGGTGGAGGAGCTTGCCGAGGCGGACAAGCAGCAGATCTTTGAGATGCACGAGACGGTCAGCAACATCGAGCGCATTTCCGACCACGCAGAGAACATCGCCGAATACGCGCACGAACGCATCCTGAACAATTCGCCGTTTTCGGATACGGCCATCGACCAGCTGCGGCAGATGGCGGGGCAGGTGCAGCTGGCGCTGGACGCCAGTGTGCGCGTGCTCAAGCACGAGGGCGACGTCCAGAAGGCGCGCAGCGAGTGCCAGGCATACGAAGAAGAAGTGGACGCGCTGCACAAGCACCTGCGCGAAGATCACATTCAGCGATTGCAACACGGCGCGTGCGACCCGCGTGCCGGCATGATCTTTGCGGATATGGCCATCGACCTCGAACGCGTATCCGACCACGCCACGAATCTGGCGGGCCTGGACGAGGAGGTCGAAAAGCACCACATAGAACCGGTCGTCATCGCGTGACGAATGCGAATGAAAGGGGATGCGCGGTTTGCGCTCCCCTTTTTTGCCCGCTGTGCAAAATCGGCCGGCGCCGTGGTAAAATGGGAGGACGACAAGGGGGTAGGGAAATGCAGTTACGCTGGATCGCCGGGGATTTTTCGATCTGCCGGGTACGGGATCTATCGCAGGTAAAGTGGCAGGAGGATTGG
>DXZF01000192.1 GCA_019415425.1 Bacillota bacterium
TATACATACCGGACCAACTCTTATAATAGGAGAAAGAGGGAACGTCTGAAGCCGTTGCAGATAAAGAAACAGATTCGGGTTTGATGTATTCCACCAGCATTACTTCTTCAGGAGTTTCCTCAATCGGCAAATTCTCATAGAGAGATGGGTCGCTGGTTTGAAAATAAAAACGGATGGCAGAAGCATCTTCAGTGATAGAAATGACAGATTGTCCATAGTCCTGTTCCAAAATTTGTTTTGTCTCCTGTTTCCAAAGTTCCCTTTGGTTCTGAAATGAAGCAGTTGTGTATCCTGCCTGCTTCCAGGTTGGGATAGGACGCACGCGCGTTTGAATCGAGGCTGTATCCCTATCAAAGTCGTCAGCAGGAGGAACGATGGGAAGAGGGGAGGCAAAGGCTGTCATACTGGAGAGTGAACACAGACATAGAAAGAAGCACAGCATAGAGAACCGCTTTTTCATCATACACACTCCTTTTTCTTTTGTAGAGGGAAGGCCTTCTCTCTTAATATAATGAAAAGAAAAAACTTGCATAGCGCCTTGGCATAGATGAAAAAATGTGAGATTAACTTTTCAATCTATATATAACATAAATAAAAAAAAATATCAATACAATTATTTAAAATATATAAAATAACAATAAGACAAACTTCGACAAAATAAAATACTTTATATATAAAAGAAATACAAACGATGCAATGCGTCAATGAAAAAAATACGGGACCCATCGGGGGAGATACACCAGAAATGTAGACAAAAAGTTGAAAGATCGCCCATATACTCTGGTAAAGAAAGAGGCGAAGCGTTCCATTTGGATCGCTTCGCCGTCCAAAAACTTACCGAGGATTGCCCAAAAACACCACGGCCAGCACGTCCGGGCCGGTATGTGCGCCGATGACGGGCCCGATGTAGCTGATACAGGTCTCCTTGACGCCAAGCTCTTCGCGGATCATCTGCGCCAGCTTTTCGGCCTCTTTTCTGCAGCCGCCGTGCACGATGTGGATGGGGCCCTGATTGCGGATGTCCACCGAGAGGTCGCGCGCCTTTTCAAACAGCCGCTTGATGGATTTGCGGCGGCCGTTGACCTTTTCGTACGGTACGATCTGCCCCTCGTGGTTGATGATGAGAATCGGCTTGACGGAGATCAGCTTGCCCACCGTGGCAGAGGTTCTGGAGATGCGCCCACCGCGGTACAGGTGGTCCAGATCGTTGACGGTGATGAAATGGTGGATGCGGAACTTCAGCTCGTCCAACTTTTCGCACAGCTCCTGCGGTTGCATGCCCGCCTCTTTCCATGCCACCGCCTGCTTGACCAGTACGCCCTGCCCGATGGACGCGCAGCGCGAATCCACCAGGTACAGCGTGCGTTCGGGGTATGTCTCCCGCAGGTATTCCTGCACCAGCACGGCGTTTTGGTACGTGGACGTCAGGCCGGAAGTAAAGGTGATGTACACCACATCCTGCCCCGCGTCAAACACCGACTGCACAGCGGCCAAGATGGAGGCCTGGTTGACGTTGGACGTGGTCGGCATGCTGCCATCGCGCATGGCCTGATAGAACGCCTCCATATCGCACGGGTGCTGCGGATCGTCTACATGCGCCTGATCGTCGATGATATAGGGATACGGCAGTACGTAGATATCGTGCTCGGCGTAATAGGAACTGGGCAGGTCGGCTGTGGACCCCGTCATCAGGCGATACGATTGCATGCGAATCCTCCAATGCATTCCATGTTGCAGGGCGTCCACTTGTCCACCCAAGCTAAGCCATACTATACCATAAAACAGGCGGGTTGGGTAGGGCCCAGGAGGAACAATTGCTTGACAATTGTATGGCGATGCGCGTACATTAGAACAAATAAGCAGTGCCCGGGCATCCATCTGGATGCGCCGGCCAACAGTGGGGATGGGCCTGCCGCCCGTTTGCCAACGCGCAAGGGCGGCAGAAGAATCACGGACAGTGCGCCGCAGGGTGGTCCGCAAAGAACGGGAGAGTTTTTGCATGAACAACCGACTGAGCAATCGTGTACAGCGTGTGACCGGATCGTTGACACTGGCCATTGACGACAAGGCCAAGCAGATGAAGAGCCAGGGAATCGATGTGATCAGCTTTGGCGCGGGGGAACCGGATTTTGATACCCCGGCCCATATCCGTGCTGCGGCACAGGCCGCCATGGACGCGGGGCAGACGCGCTATACGCCGGCCGCCGGCACGCCGGCGCTGCGCCAGGCGGTGTGCGACAAGCTTCAGCGCCGCAACGGCCTTGTCTACAAGCCCTCGCAGATCGTGATTACAAACGGCGCCAAACAGGCGCTGTGCAATACGTTTTTCGCCCTGCTCAACGAGGGGGACGAGGCCATTTTGCTGGCGCCGTGCTGGGTCAGCTACCCGGAACTGATTCAGATGGCGGGCGGCGTGCCAGTGGTGGTGCACCGCCAGAAGCGGGACGGGTTCCGGCTGGACCTGGACGCGCTGGCCGCGGCGATGAGCGAGCGCACCCGGCTGATCGTCCTCAATACGCCCGACAACCCGTGCGGCGGCATCCTGACCGCGGAAGAGCTCAAAGCCATCTATGAGCTGGCCAGGGCGCACGACTGTTACATCGTGGCGGATGAGATCTACGAGGAATTTGTCTACGAGGGAAAGGCGCCGGATTCCATTGCCACGTTGGGCGAGGACGCGCAGGCGCGCACCGTCATTGTCAACGGCGTGAGCAAGACGTACGCCATGACGGGCTGGCGCGTGGGGTACAGCGCCAGCAACGAAGCGCTGGCCAAGGCCATGGGCAACTGGCAGAGCCATGCGACGGGCAATGTCAACTCCATCGCGCAGGCTGCCGCGCTCGCCGCGCTCAACGGCCCGCAGGACTGTGTGCGCGAGATGGTCGCCCAGTTCGACAAGCGCATGCGCACGATGGTGGAGCGCATCAACGCCATGCCGCTCTTGCACTGCGAAATGCCCAAGGGCGCGTTCTACGTCATGGCCGATATTGAACAGGCGTTTGGCAAGGTGGTCGATGGCGTGACGATTGCCGACAGCATGTCGTTTGCCCAGTGCCTGTTGACGCATGCGGGCGTCGCGGTGGTGCCGGGCAGCGGCTTCTTTGAAGATACGATGGTACGGCTGTCCTACGCGCTGTCCATGGAGGACCTGCAGCGCGGCATGGATAAAATGGAGGCGTTTATGCGCACCCTGTAGGGGGCGCCGCAGCACGATGCCAGACGGCCGGTTCCAGCGCCCGCTCTCGGGCGCATCCCGGCCGTTTTACATACGGATTTTACACCAGTATACGCAAGAAGAAAGGGTGATAGGGCATGTTGGAAAAAGGCAAGAGGACGTTCCTGTTAACGGAAAACGAATATCAATACAAGTTGCAGGACGTGGAAGAACCCAAACTGTACCGGGATCTGTTCGACTATGAACACATTCCCAGAATTTCGTTTAACGGGCGGATGGTGCCGCAGCACATGCCGGAGGATATCTGGATTACCGATACGACGTTCCGCGATGGGCAGCAGGCCTGCTCCCCGTTTACGGTCGAGCAGATCGTGCATCTGTTCAAGCTGCTCTCGCGCCTGTCGGGCCCCCAGGGCGTGGTGCGGCAGAGCGAGTTTTTCCTCTATACGGAAAAGGACCGCGAGGCGCTCACGGCCTGCCAGGAGCTGGGGCTGCAG
>DXZF01000193.1 GCA_019415425.1 Bacillota bacterium
GCCAATATCACCGGCCGCTCGACCAGCAAGTACTTTGGCAAGCCCAACTTTGACGCGGGCAAGGTGGCCGTGCTCAACTTGACGGACGAGAGCCACGGCAATATGCACGGCATCGGCAATGCGGACGTCATCTGCCGCCGCGTGTTTGAAAAGGGCGATCTGGAAAAGACGTATCCCAATTCCATGACGTCCACCACGCTCAAGGCCGATGCGCTGCCGGTGATGATGAAAAACGACCTGGAGACCGTCAAGTGCGCGCTGCTGACCTGCAACTGCGAAGATCCCGACCGGCCGCGCGTCATCCGCATCCGCGATACGCTGCACATCTCGGAGATCCTGGTGTCGGCGTGCATGGTGGAAGAGGTATCGCGCATCCCGGGCATGCAGATCATCGGGGAGCCGGAGGACTGGCACTTTGACAGAGAGGGCAACATTGACTTTGACTGTTGGCAATAAGACATGCGGCCCAAAGGCCGAACCGAATGTGGCGCAGCCGCTGCCGCTGCACGGATCGCACAACACGCGCGACCTGGGCGGCTACCCCACGGCGCACGGCGGTGTGACGCAAACGCATCGCTTTTTGCGCAGCGACGCCATCGAGCGGTGGGATGGGCACGATGTGGCCGCGATGCGGGCCTATGGCCTGAGCACCATTGTGGATTTGCGCTCGCGCTATGAGCGCGAAAAGGCGCCGGATCCGGTTGTGGACGGCGTGCGCGCCGTGCATGCCCCCATGCTGGACAATATGCATTCCAGCGGCTTTGCGCAGGGCGTGCCCAACGCGATGAGCGAACTGTACATCTCGCTATTGGCACACGATGGGCAGACGCTGTGCCAGGTGATGCGCGCGCTGCTCGCGCCGGGGTGCGCGCTGTTCCACTGTACGGCGGGCAAGGACCGCACAGGCGTGGTCAGCATGCTGCTGCTCAAGCTGGCCGGTGTGCCGGACGACGTCGTGGTGCGCGATTACGCGGTGACCGCACAGTATATGGGCGCCCAGTTTGCCGCGCAGCGCGCGCAGTTGCAGGCGTGGGGATACACGGTGCCGGAGAACGCATTCGATTCGCGGCCCGCTGAGATGGAACGGACGCTGGACGTGCTGGCGCACCGCTATGGCGGCGCCCGGGCGTATCTGTTGCAGGCGGGGCTGGAGGAGACGGCGTGCGATGCGCTGCGGGAAAAATTGCTCAGCCCGGAGCTGTAGCGACGGCCGGGGCCAGGAACGCGCGTGTAGAGAGCGGGGATGCAGGGAGCATCCCCGCTCTTTTGCGTTGGGCATGCGCGGTGGGCGAGCACCGCAGCGCACGATACGGCCGTGTGCGCGCGATCGCACCGTCGGCCGTACGGCGAGCGCATCCGGGGGCAGTTGCCCCGGGCGCCCTTGCAGGCCGGAGGCCTATTGGGAATTGGCGACGCGGGTGATGGAAAACGACCCGGTCAATGCCGCGCTCTGGCTGCCATTGAACTGCAGGCGCACAAATGTGCGCACAGGGGCAAAGAACGTAAAGCTGCCCGAGACGGATAGCGGCGCGTTGGCCACGGCGCTGTGCGCCGTAGCGGTATAGATCAGCTCGCCCGAGGTGCCGATATACGGTACGATCTGCAGCGTTGCGTTGGCCGGCAGGCGCGTCTGTACGATATAGGAATAATTGTACACGCCGCCGGCCGCGACGGCCACGGTCGTCTGATCGGATTGCAGTGTGATGTCGCTGCCGTGGAAAAAGTAAGGGTAAAATTGCAGCATATCCCCCACTTGGTAGGTCAGCGGTTGAACGACAAACTGCGCGTACTGGTTGTTGGCCGTACCGGAAGGCCCGGTGGGACCCGTTGCGCCGGTGGGTCCGGTAGGCCCCTGTATGCCCTGTGGTCCGGTGGCCCCTGTTACACCTGTGG
>DXZF01000194.1 GCA_019415425.1 Bacillota bacterium
AGATGTGTATAAGAGACAGGGTGAGGTCGCGCTCCTTGCCGCCCACGCTGCCGACGCCGATCTGCACCCAGCCCGAAACGCGCACCTTGTCCGGCTCGTACTCCACTTTGATGTAGTGCATCGCGGTCATCAGGCCGGTGCCCATCTTCCACACCCGCTCGAGGTTGTAGTCGATCTCGCGGTATCCGTCGTCCGCCAACACCCCGCGCACGGCCTGTTCCACCGTGGCCCTGTCGCGCTTGGGTACAAATTCAACCGTGGTTCTCGCCATGATCGCGCTCTCCTTTCCATCCGCTCATCCGCCGCGCCCCTTGCGGCGCGCACAGCCCTTACTTGCGCTTTTCCCCGTACAGGTATGCGATCTCGTCCTTGCGCGGCAGGATGTCCACATCCCGCACCGTCTCGTCCCACGCGTCCTTGGGGATGTCCTGGATGTCGATGGTGATGCCCGAAGGCTGTGTGCCCAGCGCATCCTGCACGGCCTGGCTGAGGTTGTCGATCAGTTTGTCCTTCTGCTCGGGCGTGCGCCCGGCAAACATCTTGACAATGAGTAACGGCATACGTCTGTCCCTCCTCGGTGTTTTTCCCCATTTTACCATATGCCCCCGGCCGGCGCCAACCGCCTGTGCCGCAAAACCCGCCCGGGCGCCGTGGCCAAAAAGAGGGGGCGCCGCCGCACCCCCTCTTTTGCGCCGCACCTCAGTACGCGCGCGCCCAGTAGATCATCTTCTTGGCCGGCTTGCCACAGCAGGCGCAGACCTGCCCCTCGGCCTCCTGCTGCCCCTCAAACGGCATGCAGCGCGAGGTGATGCCGCAGTCGGCCTTGACCTGCTCCTCGCACGCGCGCTCGCCGCACCACGGCGCGTACGCAAACCCCTTTTGCACGTCCACCGCATGGCGCACTTCCTCGTACGTCCTGGCCGGGAAGATGTGCGCGTCGCGGTGCTCGCGCGCCTGCTGCAGCATGCCCTCGTGCACCTGTTGCAACAGCTGCTGCACGCACGCCGCGACGCCTTCCATGGGCACCTGCACCTTCTCGTGCGTATCGCGCCGCACCAGCGTCACCTGCCGCTGTTCGATGTCCCGCGGCCCGATCTCCAGCCGCACCGGCACGCCGCGCATCTCCCACTCGTTGAACTTCCAGCCCGGGCTCTGATCGCTTTCGTCCATCCGCACGCGTAGGCCCGCATCCGCCAGCGCCTTGCGCATCTGTTCGGCGTGGGCCAATACGCCCTCCTTGTGCATCGCGATGGGCACGACGATCACCTGCACCGGCGCAATTTTGGGCGGCAGCTTCAGGCCGCGGTTGTCGCCGTGCACCATGATCAGCCCGCCGATCAGCCGCGTGCTGACGCCCCAGCTGGTCTGCCAGGCGTACTTGCGCTGCCCGTCTTTATCCAGGAACTGGATGTCGAACACCCGGGCAAAGTGCTGGCCCAGGTTGTGGCTGGTGCCCATCTGCAGCGCCTGCCCATCGTGCATGATGGCCTCCATGGTGTAGGTGTCCTTGGCGCCGGCAAACCGCTCCTTTTCGGTCTTTTGCCCCGTCAGCACCGGAATGGCCATGACGTTGTAGGCAAAGTCGCGGTACACCTCCAGCATCTGCATCGTCTCCTGCTGCGCATCCTCATACGTGGCGTGCACGGTGTGCCCCTCCTGCCAGAGGAACTCGCTGGTGCGCAAAAACGGGCGCGTGCTCTTCTCCCAGCGCACCACGTTGCACCACTGGTTGAGCTTGAGGGGCAGATCGCGGTAGCTCTGCACCCATTTGGCGTACATCGAGCAGATGATCGTCTCGCTGGTGGGGCGCACGACCAGCGGCTCCTGCAGCACCTCGTTGCCGCCCTTGGTGACCCACGCCACCTCGGGCGCAAAGCCCTCGACGTGCTCCGCCTCCTTCTGCAGCAGGCTCTCGGGGATGAACAGCGGGAAATACGCGTTCTCGTGCCCGGTGGCCTTAAAGCGCGCGTCCAGCTCCTTTTGAATCAGCTCCCAGATGCCGTAGCCGTACGGCCGGATGACCATGCACCCGCGCACGTCGGAATAGTCCATCAGCTCCGCCCGCCGGACCACGTCGGTATACCAGCGGGAGAAGTCCTCCTCCATGGGCGTAATGTCCTGTACAAACTGCTTCTGCTCCTTCTTGGCCATCTGTCTCCTCCTCAACATTGGGTTTGGGGCAAACAAAATCCGCCCCCATGCACACATAAGGGCGGATGCATCCGCGGTACCACCTTATTTGACGCCCAAAGGCGCCCACTCATTTGCGCCCATAACGCAGGCCTGCGGCGGGTTTCCCCGCGCCGCTCACAGCTGGGAGTGCACGCCCGTCCCCCCTGCGCGCGCTTGCAGCCAACGGCGGCGCTCTCTTTTCCGGGGGCCCGGTGCGGCCGGGCTGTATCATCGCTCATGGGCAGTATACACCAGGCGGAAGGCAGTTTTCAACCGGCCTTTGCGCCTTATGCCCGGGCCAGGCGCTCGGCGTGCGCGGCAAACAGCCGGTTCGCGCGCGTGCCCAGCGCCAGCATCAGGAAATAATTGCCCAACAGGTGCAGCGCGTCAAACGGCAGCCCGGCCACGTAGTACCCGGCCGCCCCCGCCAGCCCCAGAAACGGGATCATCAGGAGCGCGTACAGCAGGCCAAAGCCCATCCCGAACGCGCCGGCGAACAGCGCGCGCGCAAAGTTGCTGCGCATCAATGGCCCCCTAAGCGCATGCGTGAGCAGCACCAGCAGCGGCCAGATCACGCAGTACCCGATGAACCAGGTGGGGTCAAAGCCGTAGATCATGCCCTCGCCCAGCACGAACACCACCACCGACCCCAGCGTGCCCAGCCCGAAGTGCAGCGTGGAAAAGACGACGAAAAACGTCACCAGTTCGATGTTGGGCAGCATCTGCATCGCCACCTGCGAAAACAGCATCAGCACGCTCATCATCGCCAGCGTGCACAGGCGCAGGGCGCCGCTCTTCACGCTCAGTACCCTTCCTTGAGCGTCAGCACGATGGTGTCGCCATCGGCAATGGCCAGCGAATCCGCGCCCACCTGGGCGTCGGCGCCGTTCTGGGCGATGTGCCACCACTGCTGTTTTTCGCTATCGGCCATGACGCCATTGACCCCAGTGATGAAGCTGCCGTACGTGCTCTGCTCCATCGTGGCCAGCTGGTTTTCATTGAGCAGCTCGGAGAGCGTCTGCGCGTCGGTGTGCAGCGTCTCGTCGTAGCTCTGGCTGCCGTCGGGCAGCACCACCTGTACGCGCACCGCCTTGGCGCCCTCGTCCCGGTTGCCAAAGGCCAGCTGGTACACGCCGAACATCGCGGCCGCCACCAGCAGCACGCACACCGTGACAATCCAGACCTTCCGGTTCCGGCCCTGCTTTTGTTCCATCTTTCCCACTCCTCTGTCCGCGGCGTTGCCGCGGCAATCCATTTTCTGCTAATGTACCACGTGCTCTTGCGCAATACAAGCCCGATCTGCGCCCGCGCACCCGCCCGGCAAAGTGCGTGCGCGCCGCGCTGTACGGC
>DXZF01000195.1 GCA_019415425.1 Bacillota bacterium
GACCATCATCGATGCCGATACCGAGATCCTGTCCATGGACCTTGGCGAAAACGAGTGGCTGAGCGATATCCAGAGCCAGACCAGGCGGCTGGCGGATTTGACCAATAACCTCATCCTGCTTTCCCGCATGCAGGAGGAGCAGCCGCAATCCCAGAGGATCGACTTTCCCCTCTCGGATGTGGTGGAGGAGACGGCGATGTCGTTTCAGGCGCTGGCCAAAACACAGGACAAGGTGCTGACCACCCAAATCCAGCCCATGATCGCGTTCAAGGGCGACGAGGGGGCGATTCGCCGCCTGGTGACGGTATTGCTGGACAACGCCGTCAAGTATTCACAGCCACAGGAGCGCATCGCCCTCTCGCTCTGTAAGCAGCGAAACCTGGTGCGCCTGTCGGTGTACAACACGACGGAATCCATCTGCAAGGCGGATTTGGAGCACCTGTTTGACCGCTTTTACCGCGCCGACCAGTCGCGCAACTCCCAAACCGGCGGCTACGGGTTGGGCCTTTCGATTGCGGCGGCCATTGTCAGCGCGCACAGGGGAAAGATCTGGGCGTCTACAGAGGATGAAGCGTCGCTGCAGATTACAGTGACCCTGCCGGCATAGCGCAAAGAACGAAAGAAGGGGAACGGGCAACAGTGCCCGTTCCCCAATTTTTTTGGCATTTTGAATCGACTTTTGCCTGTTTCAGTCGAATCGAGGTTTCCTTTTAAGCTCAGTTAAGGCACAGGTTCTATGCTTTTTCCATCGAAGAGATCGCTCTGCCGGCGCGGATACGCGAGGGGCGGAGCGAATACAGGTTGGAAAGGAGCACGATGATGTATCGAGATCATAACGATAGAGAGCAGGTATCCCGCTATGATGTCTCTTCCTATTCGCGCACAACGGGCACGGGAACGAAGAGAAAGGCGCCCAGGAACAAGCGCCGCCTGAACAGGACGGCAAGGCTGATTGCAAGCGCGATGCTGTTTGGCTGCGTGGCCGGCGGCGCGTTCTATGGGACCCAGGCGTTCCTGCAGGGCAACGGCACCGCGCAGATTCAGCAGGAGGAGAGCACAGTGGTGGCGACCAATGCCGCGTACACCGCTGCCTCTACGGCGTATACCGGCCAGAGCCTGGACGTCTCCGCCATTGCTGCACAGGGCCTCAAGTCGGTCGTTTCGGTGACCAACATCTCGGTGCAGGAAGTGGGCAACTACTTTGGGCAATACGGCCGGAACGGACGCGGGCAGACACAGACGACCGAAACGGTGAGTTGTGGTTCGGGCGTGATCATACAGGCCGATGCGTCGGCGCTGTACATCATCACCAATTACCACGTGGTGGAGGACGCCAGTACGCTGTCGGTGACGTTTGCCGACGATCAGACGTACCAGGCACAGCTGTGCGGCTATGACGAGCAGAGCGATTTGGCGGTGCTGAAGGTCAACGTGGCAGACCTGTCGTCGGATACGCTCTCCCAGATTGCAGTGGCCACAATAGGCGATTCGGATGAACTGGTCGTTGGGGAACAGGTGGTGGCCATCGGCAATGCGCTGGGGTACGGGCAGTCGGTGACGACGGGCATCGTAAGCGCCGTCAACCGCACCATCAGCAGCGGTACTGCGTCCGCTACGTACATTCAGACCGACGCGGCGATCAACCCGGGCAACAGCGGCGGCGCGCTGCTGAACATGCAGGGCGAACTGATCGGGATCAATACGGCCAAGATCTCCTCGACCGATATCGAGGGCATGGGCTACGCCATCCCCATTTCGCAGGTGATGGAGAAGCTCCAGGCGCTCATGGCGTAGGAGCCCGGACGTGATCGGGACGGATGGACGGCTCCACTGCCGGCAAAAGGAGGCGATTGCGGTGAACTACCAGACGACCTTTGAGCGGTATGAGATGAAATACCTGCTGACCAAAGCGCAAAAGGAGCGGATTTTGCATGCGATGCGGCCGCACATGAGCGTGGACCAGTACGGCCGCACCACCATTCGCAACCTCTACTTTGATACCGACAGCTTCCGCCTCATTCGCCGTTCGCTGGAAAAGCCCGCGTACAAGGAAAAGCTGCGCATCCGCAGCTACGGCGTCCCCGCGCCGGAGGATCCTGTCTTTGTGGAGCTGAAGAAGAAGTACAAATC
>DXZF01000196.1 GCA_019415425.1 Bacillota bacterium
CTGCGAGACCATGTCCACCAACTCGCCCATCTTGCGGTCGCCCAGGCGGACGGCGCTATCCCGATCCAGCATGGGGATCTGGTCAAACTGCGCCTCCTGCACGTCCTGGGCAAAGTCGCCCTCCTGCACGTTGAGAAGCTGTTGGTACCGGCCGGCGTGCAGAATCTTGGTGGAGCCCAAAAAGCCCCACACGGCCGCAAACACCACCACGGCTGCCGCCGCGATCAGCGCCCCCTCCGGCACGCCGATGCGAAAGCCGTTTTGAAACGGCAGGCCGCCGCGCCAGCCGGCGCGCAGATAGCACAGCGCCGCAAACAGCACCAGCAGGATGGCCAGGTATCCCACAAACGCCTTGTCCTGAAAATTGATGGCGGGCAACAGGAAGTAAAATCCCACAAATGCCACTACCAGCGTGATGCCGAGGCTGATCAGTATGTCCTTGACTGTAACTTTCAATCGGTGCCCATCCTTTCGTCATTCCCACAATCCTGGTATCCGTTTTATTTTATCAGTTTGTCATATTCGATACAAGTTATACCCAATCTCTTCCATCTGATTTTCACAATATCTTTATGTACTGCGGCTCGACAGGCGCCCGGCCGTCTTTTGGCGCAATTGCGTGCGGCCCATGGGATGCCGTATAATGGAATTGTGTATAGGAGAGGGGAAACCATGAAACAGAGACAGACGCTTTGGAGAGGCGTACTGCGCGGGCAGCGTCTGCGCTTTACGCTTGCAATGGCCTGCGTGGCCCTGACCGCCCTTTTGACCTTTTTTCCCCAGCAGGTGCTGCGCTTTACCATCGACAACGTCATCGGCGGCGCGCCCGCGCAACTGCCCGGTTGGGCCGACGCGCTGGTGCAGTGGGCGGGTGGCGCCGCGGGGTTGCGCAGCAGGCTGTGGCTGTGCGCGCTGGCCATGATCGCCGTCGCGGGCGTCAACGGCGTATTCACCGGGCTGCGCAGCGCCCTGGCGGCAGGGGCGAGCGAGCGGTCGGTAAAACAGTTGCGCGAACGGCTGTACGACCATATCCAGCGCCTGCCGTACGCCGCGCTCAAGCACTGCGGCACGGGCGATCTGCTGCAGCGCTGCACGTCGGATGTGGACACCATCCGGCGCTTTTTGTCGGTGCAGGTCATCGAGATCACGCGCGCCGTGTGCCTGATCGTGTTTGCGCTGTACATCATGCTGCCCATGAGCAAGACGATGACCTTTGTCTCGTTGGGTTGCGTGCCGTTTTTGATCGCCTTTTCGTTCGTGTATTTTCGCAGCGTGCGCAAGCACTTCAAAAACGCCGACGAGGCCGAAGGCGCCATGTCCGTCGTGCTGCAGGAAAACCTGACCGGCGTGCGCGTGGTGCGCGCCTTTGGGCAGGAGACGGCGGAGGTGCACAAGTTTGACCAGAAGAGCGCCCGGTACCGCACGCTGTGCCGCAAGCTCAACAAGCTGCTCTCCTACTACTGGGCGGGGTCGGATCTGATGATCTACGCGCAGATCGCGCTGTCCACGCTGGTGGGCGTCTATCTGGTGC
>DXZF01000197.1 GCA_019415425.1 Bacillota bacterium
ATCCGGCACCTCGTCGCCGTTGCACACCACCATGCACGGGATGGGATACGAAAAGAACTGCTTGAGGCGCTTGTCCAGCACCTCTTTGCTGAGTTGGCTGATGTACCCCATCTCCTGGTTGCCGAACAACTGGATCCGCTGGTTGCCGAAATGATCAAAGTACCCGGCAAACTGCATGGCCGGCCGGTTGATATCCGAAGAATAGATGGGGAAATGCCCCCGCCCTTCGTACGCGCAGACGAATCCGGTCTTTTTGACAAACTCGCTGACTTCGATGATCTTTTCCAATCCCGCGTCTCCTTTCCGCCCTGCGGCCGTTTTAAGAGGGATCGTTCAAAATGTAGCGTTCAATGACCCATGCGACGCCGTCCTCGTCGTTGGTGGGGCAGACGAGGTCGCTGTGGGCCTTGGTGTAGTCGTCGGCATTGCCCATCGCCACGCCCAGCCCGCTGTACTCGATCATGGGAAGATCCAGCGTCGCATCGCCCATGGCAATGCAGTTTGCCGGCGTCAGGCCCATGGACTTGACCAGAAAATCCAGCGCGTTGCCCTTGCTGGCGTTGGGGTCGTTCAGCTCCAGAAAGCGCGGCTTGCTCTGGCTGATGTGCAGCTTATCGCCATAGCGCTGCTGCGCGGCCTTGAGGTGCCGGGTCACGTTCTCGGGTTCGTCGATGATCAGCACCTTGGGCGTGCGCAGGTCCATGCGCTCGCGCAGGTTGGGCACCTCCACCCCCGGGAAATCGCAGAACTCGGCGTATTCGTCCGAGAACTTGCACGCCTTTTCAAACACGAAATTGTCCCCGTCATAGGCTTGGGCGTAAATGCCGTTTTCATGCGCCCAGTTGAGGATGTCGTGCGCCATCTCGGGATCTACCGGGCGCTCGTAGATGATCTTTCCATCCTCCACGATCTGCCCGCCGCCAAAGACCATGCACGGCATCGTCAGGCCCAGCGACCGGTTGATCTTGTACATCGCGCGGTACATGCGGCCGGTGGCCAGCAGCACAAAGCAGCCCTTGTCCACCGCGGCGCGGATGGCCTGCCGCACGCGCGGGGTGATCTCTTTTTTCGTGTTCAACAGCGTTCCGTCAATGTCCAGTGCCAACAGTTTATATTGCATCAGGTTCCTCCGAAATTGATTTCCGGTCTATTATAAGCCACCCCCCGCGCCCTTGTCCACGGCCGCGTGTAAAATTGTGGCTTTCCTAACCGGGCGCCGCCGCAACGCGCACGGGCGCACTGCCCTTCACCGGCGCAATTCCACGCCCGCATGCGCCTGCAGGGGCCAAAGGGCCGCTGTCGCAAAGCGGCCATACAAAAAGAGCCGGCGTCAATCCGGCTCTTTGTCGTTTGGCTGTCCTGCCTGCCATGTTTGGCACAGCGCACACTTCTGCGCACGCGTCAGGCGCTTGAGGCGCGCCTCCTCGCGCTGGGCTGCGGCCCGGTCGCTGCACGCGGCCTGATAGGCCAGCGTCACCGGCCGCCGCGCGCGGGTGTACTTGGCGCCCTTGCCGGCATTGTGCATGGCCACGCGGCGCTGCACGTCCTCGGCATACCCGGTATACAGGCTGCCGTCTGCACACCGCACCATGTACACAAACGCCATGGCCTATTGCAGCAGGCTTTCACCCGTCATCTCGGCGGGCTTGTCAAGGTGCATCAGCTGCAACAGCGTGGGGGCGATATCACACAGCGCACCGCCCTCGCGCAGGGCATGGCCCTCTTTGTCGCCGATGAGCACCAGCGGCACGGGGTTGGTGGAGTGCGCGGTCATGGGCTGGCCGTTTTCGTCCTCCATCACCTCGGCATTGCCGTGGTCCGCCGTCAAAAGGCAGCAGCCGCCGCTTGCCAAGATGGCATCGATCACCTTGCCCGCACACGCGTCCACCGCTTCCACGGCCGCCACGGCCGCGGGCATGATGCCGGTGTGCCCCACCATATCTGGGTTGGCAAAGTTCAGGATCATCAGATCGTACTTGCCGGACTGAATGCGCTTGACCGCCTCGTCCGCCACCTCATACGCGCTCATCTCGGGCTTGAGGTCGTACGTCGCCACTTTGGGCGAGGGGATCAGCGCGCGGTCCTCTCCCTCGTTGGGGGCTTCCACGCCGCCGTTGAAGAAGAAGGTGACGTGCGCGTACTTCTCGGTCTCGGCAATGCGCAGCTGCGTCTTGCCCAATTTCGAGACGTACGCACCCAGCGTGTTGGTCAGCGATTCGGGCTTGAAGGCAATGTCCAGCTTGTCGGCAAAGGTGGCGTCGTACTGCGTCATGGACACGTACGTCACCGGGAAGTAACCCTTTTTGCGCGCAAAGCCGTCAAAGTCCTCCAGAATAAAGGTGCGGGTCAGCTCGCGGGCGCGGTCGGGGCGGAAGTTGCAGAAGATGATGGAATCGCCCTCCTGCACCGTCGCGACGGGCGCGCCGTCTTTGACGACCACGATGGGCTGGATGAACTCGTCGGTCAGGCCCGCATCATAGCTCTTCTGCACCATGGCAACCGGGTCCTCGCCCTGATGGCCTTCGCCCAGTACGATGGCGTTGTACGCCTGCTCCACGCGCTCCCAGCGGTTGTCGCGGTCCATGGCATAGTAACGGCCGATCACCGTAGCGATTTCGCCCACGCCGATCTCCTTGAGCTTGTGCTGCATCTGCTCCACAAACCCCTTGCCGCTCTTGGGCGGCACGTCGCGGCCATCCATAAAGCAGTGCACGTACACCTTTTGAAGGCCGCGCCGCTTGGCCATCTCCACCGCGGCGAAGATGTGCTCGATGTGGCTGTGCACGCCGCCGTCCGACAGCAAACCGAACAGGTGCAGCGCCTTGCCGTGCTGCTTGGCGTGGTCCATGGCGTGTACGAGCGCCGGGTTTTCAAAGAAGTCCCCATCCTGGATGGACTTGGTGATGCGGGTCAACTCCTGGTACACCACGCGGCCCGCGCCGATGTTCAGGTGGCCCACCTCGCTGTTGCCCATCTGCCCCTCAGGCAGGCCGACGGCCATGCCCGAGGCGTTGAGCTGGGTGTGGGGGTACTTTGCAAAGATCGCATCCAGATGCGGTGTATTTGCCGCGCTGACCGCATTGGCCTTCTGGCTCTGGGAAATGCCAAAACCGTCCAGAATGATCAGCGCCGTAAGCGTTTTTGACATCTGCATCCCCTCTTACTGGTTGTTGACCAGTTCGCTGAAGTCCTGCGCTTTGAGCGCCGCGCCGCCGATCAGGCCGCCGTCGATGTTGGGCTGCGCCATCAGCTCGGCCACGTTCTTGGGGTTCATGCTGCCGCCGTACTGGATGCGCACGGTCTCGGCCGCCTCTGCGCCCAGCATCTCTTTGACCGTCTCGCGGATGATGCCGCACACGCGGTTGGCCTCTTCCGCCGTGGCGGTCTTGCCGGTGCCGATGGCCCACACGGGC
>DXZF01000198.1 GCA_019415425.1 Bacillota bacterium
CTGGACGGCGTGATCGCGCGCATCGGCTTTGCGCTCATCATGGGGCTGACCATGGGCATGGGCATCCGCGGCTTCTGGTATGGCGACGTGTTGGCGGGCTTTGTGCCGTTTTTCATCGGCGGGGTCTACTATCTCTCGGGCAGGTGGAAGACGCGCAAGTACATCCTGGACGCATAACCGGATGCAGGCGCGGGCGCTGTACACGCAGCGCCACCCGGCGCCCGGCGCACATTGACAGCGGCGGGACGGCGGCGCTATAATACAGATACCCCTAATGGTATGGAGGCCATGGATGAAACAGTGTATGGATGCACAGAACCTGCACCGCAGGCTCAAGAAGATCATCGGCCAGGTGCAGGCGATAGACAGAATGGTGGACCAGGACATCCCGTGCGAGGACATCCTCCTGCAGATCAACGCGGCCAAGTCGGCGCTGCACCGGGTGGGGCAGGTCGTGCTGGAGGGGCACATCCGGCACTGCGTGAGGGACGGCATCGCGCATGGAGATGCGGATAAGACGATTGAAAATTTCACCAAAGCGGTCGAACGCTTTGCCAACATGCAGTGATGCATTTGCAGAGGACAGCCTCAAGGGCTGTCCTCTTTTTTGGATGTCCTTGACAACCGATACCCCCATCGGTACAATGTACACATACCCCCATAGGTATAGGAGGCGGACCCGCCATGCGGAACATCGTGGGCAAAGTGGAACAGTTGCTGGAGCTGGGCGGCACGAAAAAGGAGATCGTACTGCTGATCATTTCCGGGATCGCGCTGCTGATCAGCATCTTTGGCTGGAACTTCCTGCCGTTTGACGCGGCCTGGATTGCCATTGTGCTGTGCGGAATCCCCATCGTGCTGGAGGCGTTGATCGGGCTGATCACCGCGTTTGACATCAAGGCAGACGTGCTGGTGTCGCTGGCGCTGATCGCATCCGTGTGCATTGGCGAGCAGTTTGCCGCCGGGGAAGTCGCGTTCATCATGCAGCTCGGCGCGCTGTTGGAGGACCTGACCGTGGCCAAGGCCCGGGCGGGGATTGAAAAGCTGGTGCATCTGACGCCGCAGACGGCGCGGGTGATGGTAGAGGGAACGGAGCGGATTCTTCCCGCCGAACAGGTGAAGGTGGGCGACCGGATTCGCGTGCTGCCCGGAGAGAGTGTGCCGGTGGACGGCGTGATCGTATCGGGGCAGACCTCGGTCAATCAGGCGGTGATGACGGGCGAATCGCTGCCGGTGGATAAGATTGTGGGCGATGCGGTGGCCAGCGGGACGGTCAACCAGTTTGGCGCGTTTGAAATGCAGGCCACCAAGGTGGGCGAGGACAGCTCCATTCAGCGCATGATCCGGCTGGTGCAGTCCGCCGATGCCGGCAAGGCAAAGATCGTCGGCCTGGCCGACAGGTGGGCGACGTGGATCGTCGTCATTGCCCTGAGTGCGGCCGCGCTGACGTGGATGCTCTCGGGCGAGATCATCCGCGCGGTGACCATCCTCGTCGTGTTCTGCCCGTGCGCCCTGGTGCTTGCGACCCCCACGGCGATCATGGCGGCGATCGGCAACGCCACCAAGCACGGCTTTCTGGTGCGCGAGGGCGATGCGCTGGAGCGGCTGGCCAAGGTGACCAAAATCACCTTTGACAAGACCGGTACGCTCACCTATGGGACGCCCAGGGTCACCGCCGTCAAGAGCGTGTCGGCCTATGGCGAAGCGGAGCTGTTCGCGTATACGGCCGCGGCCGAACAATTTTCCGAGCATCCGCTGGGCAAGGCCATCGTGCGCTGCTACAGCGACGAGACGGCGCAGGCCCTGCGCCCGGCCGAGGCGTTTGAGATGCTGCCCGGGCAGGGCGTCGCGGCCACGGTGGCGGGGAAGCGGATACGGGCAGGCAACACGAAGCTGCTCACACAGGAGCAGCAG
>DXZF01000199.1 GCA_019415425.1 Bacillota bacterium
CCTTAATACAGAATTCTTTACACGCTCGCGCACAGTAGCCGCAGAGTACGCAGCGCGCTGCATCTACCTGCGCGCGCCCATCCACGACGCGGATGGCACGGTTCTGGCACCGCCTTTCGCAGGCGCCGCAGCCCTCGCACCAATCCGCAATGTGCAGCGTCCGCGGTTGCGTCTCAATTTGCGCCTTCGCAGCCAAGTCCGGCGTTCCGGCCAGCAGCGAAAGATTGTAATCCACTTCTTCTTTGCTCTGCATGCCCAGCGCCACGGTATCTACAAACGGCAGCTGGAGCGCGTACTGCAACGCGCGCTCGCTCCTGTTGCGAAAGTGTCCGCCCGCCAGCGCCTTCATGGCAATGACGCCCTTGCCGTTTTGATGGGCCAGGCGCAACGCCTCGTTCATCTGCTGCTGGGTGCCGTCTGCCACACCGATGCCCTCTTCGTTGCAGATGGCCTCGACAACGTCGATCCCAGGCCAGCGCGCAGCCGCCTTGGCACATGCGACAAAGTGCGTGGAGATCCCCACCTGCCCGATACGGCCCTGCGCTTTTTGCTCATGAAAATACGCCAGCGCCTCGGCATGCCCGCGCAGCGTCCACTCGCTCTCCTGCTCGTGCAGCATCATCACATCGATGCGGGCAAGCCCCGTCTGCGACAGCGCCTGGTGCAAGCTCTCCTGCGCGCCGGCCCGATCATAGGCATGGCACTTGGTGATGAACAGCATCCCGCCCGCCTGTGCAGCGCGCGCCTGCCGATATTGGGCATAGCTCTGATAAAATTCAGCCGTGTCCAGGCAATTGATCCCCCTTGCAAACGCATAGTCAATCAGTGCACCTGCGGCACGGCTCTCCATGTTCAGTTGTATGGGACTGACCGTCAGCGCACCAAAGCACAGGCGAGAAACCCATGGGCCATTTGTGCCCAGTTGTCGTCGCTGCATCATCCCATCTTTTTCATCAGGTAAAAGCGCATGACCTCTTCGAGCAGCTCGTCGCGCTCCAGGCGGCGAATGAGGCTGCGCGCATTGT
>DXZF01000002.1 GCA_019415425.1 Bacillota bacterium
TGCCCGCGCCGGTTGGGCCGACGATGGCCACGCGTTGCTCTGGCTCAATGACGGCGTTGAAGTCCTTGATGATGGTGCGATCTTCATTGTATCCGAACACGACGTGGTCAAATTCCACTTTGCCGTGGACGGAGTCCAACTTTTGTGGATGTTCGCTCTCAGGCACCTCTTCCTCTTCATCCAAGAATTCAAACACCCGCTCTGCCGCCGCCATGGTGGACTGCAGGATATTGGCCATATTGGCAGTCTGCGTAATGGGCTGTGTAAAGTTGCGCACATACTGGATAAAGGCCTGGATATCGCCCACCTGTACCGCGTTGCGCAGCGCCAGATAGCCGCCCAGTACGCACACGCCCACATAGCCGACATTGCTGACAAAGTTCAGAATGGGCTGCATCGTACCCGAGACGAACTGCGATTTCCACGCGTACTGGTACAGTTGCTTGTTGATGTCGTCAAACGCCTGGATCGAGCGCTCCTCGCCATTGAATGCCTTCATCACAAGGTGACCGCCGTACATCTCCTCGATATGCCCGTTTGCGCGTCCCAGCTCGCGCTGTTGCCCCTGGAAGAACTTCTGCGAGTGTTTGATGATCACCGAGACAAAAGCCATCGTCACCGGCAGAATGAGCAGCGCAATCAGCGTCATCGTCCAGCTGATGGAAAACATCATCACCAGCACGCCGATGATCGTAGTCACAGAGGTGATCATCTGCGAGAGCGACTGATTGAGCGTCTGGCTGACGGTATCGACGTCGTTCGTCACACGGCTGAGCACCTCGCCATGCGTGCGCGTATCAAAGTACTTGATGGGCATCCGGTTGATTTTTTTGGAGATCTGTTCGCGGAAGCGATACGCCACCTTTTGCGAGACGCCGGAGATGATAAAGCCCTGCACATAGGAAAAGATCGCGCTAAAGCAATACAGGAACAACAGAAACAGCAAAATATTGCCGATGGCTGCAAAATCGATGGACGGCCGCACCGACAGATCCATGGCCATCAGTGCATCCCGCTGCGCATCTGTCAGCCCTTCCAGCGATTGCGGGGGCATCTGCTCCATCAGCTGCGCTCCGGTGGTACCCTCGGGCAATTGCACGCCCTCCGGCAGCGACTCGTACACGCGGTCGTATGCCATCTGCTGCATGATCCCCTCTACCAGTTTATTGGTTGCAGACCCCAGAATCTTGGGCCCTGCGATGGAGAACACAGTGCTGGCAACGGCAAATACGAACACCACGATCACCGAAAACCAAAACGGCTTGAGCGTATTGACCAGCTTGCCAAACGTTCCCTTGAAATCCTTTGCCTTTTCGCCGGCGCCCATGCCCATCGGGCCGTGGCCACCGTGGCCGGGTGCACGGCGCGAACGTTGATTGCTCATGCCAATTCCTCCTCGCTCAGCTGTGAATATGCGATCTCGCGGTACACATCGCACGATTGCAGCAAGTGCTCATGCGTACCCTTGCCCACGATACGCCCTTCATCCAGCACAATAATCTGATCAGCATGCACGATCGTGCTGATGCGTTGTGCGACGATCAGCGTCGTTATGCCCTGCGTCTGCTGTTGCAATGCGCGCCGCAGCGCAGCATCTGTCTTGAAGTCCAGCGCGGAAAAGCTGTCGTCAAAGATCAGGATCTCCGGGCGCTTGGCCAATGCACGCGCAATGGAGAGCCGTTGCTTCTGGCCGCCCGAGACATTGGTACCGCCCTGGGAAATCTCGGTCTGATATCCCTTTTCGGTCTGTTGAATGAACTCCGTGGCCTGTGCGATCGAGGCCGCTTCTTCCATGGTCTGCTGATCTGCATCCGGATTGCCATACAGAATATTGCTGGCAATGTCGCCTGTAAACAGCACGCCCTTTTGCGGCACATAGCCGATCTTTTCGCGCAAATCGTGCTGACGCAACTCCTTGACGGATACGCCATCCACCAGCAATTCCCCTTCCGAGACGTCGTAAAAGCGCGGAATGAGATTGACCAGCGTGGATTTGCCACTGCCCGTGCTGCCGATCAGGGCCGTCGTCTGCCCGGGATAGGCAACAAAGTCGATATCGTGTAGCACCGGTTCCTCGGCGCCGGGATAACAGAATGAAACGTGGCGGAATTCCACCTTCCCGCGCTCTTCCTGCACTGCCGTCTTGGGACGATCGGGGTCATTGATGGCCGTCTGCGATTCCAGTACCTCCACAATGCGATTGGCCGATACGCTGGCGCGCGGAATCATGATGAAGATGATCGATACCATCAGGAAGGCAAACATGATCTGCATGCTGTACTGCATGAAGGCCATCATATCGCCCACGGCAAAGATTCCATCGCCCACATAATGCGATCCAATCCAGATGATGCCAATCGTCGTGATGTTCAACAACAGCATCATGATGGGCTGCATCATCACCATCAACCGGTTGACGAACAGGTTGGTCTTGGTCAAATCGCTGTTGGCACGCTTGAACTTCTCCTCTTCATAGGCCTGTGTATTAAAGGCGCGAATGACGCGCAGGCCCACCAGGCTTTCACGAGTGACGAGGTTCAACCGATCCACCAGTTTCTGCAGCTTCTTAAAGCGCGGCATTGCGATGTTGAACAGCAAAAAGATCAAGACAAACATACACGCCACTGCGGCTGCAATGATCCACGACATGGACGGATTCTTGCTCACGGCCTTGGTGATGCCGCCGATGGCCATGATCGGCGCCTGCAGCACCATCCGCAGCAGCATGATCACCACCATCTGCACCTGCTGGATATCGTTGGTGGTGCGGGTGATCAGCGAAGCGGTAGAGAATTTGTCAAACTCGGTCAGAGAAAATCCCTCTACTTTGGAGAATACGCCGTGGCGCAGGTCACGCGCCAAACCCGCGCCCGTACGTGAGGCCAGAAAGCCGGTACAGATGGAGGCGATGGCACCGATAAGCGTTACGCCCAGCATCTTCAAACCCACTTGGAGAATGACGCCCGTCTCACCCAGCACCACGCCCTCATTGACGATCTGAGACATGTAGTCCGGCAACTGTAGATCTGTCATGGCCGTGATAAAGACCAGGACGCAGATCAGGAGAATATTCCAGCCGTAGGGCTTCAAATATCTGGTCAGTTTTCGCAATGTTGCTTCCCTCCTGTTGTCGATGGTTGGAGAATGACGATCACCCGGTGCAGGATCCGGATCAGTTCCCGGCTATCCGCTTCGCCCAATTGTGTGACGATGCTGCCCGCCGTTTCAAAGAGCATCCGCTGCATCCTGCCAAACAGATCATACCCACGGGGCGTCAGGGTGATGCGAAAGCGCCTTCGATCCTGCGGATCCATCGTGCGCTCGATATACCCCTCTTCACATAAGCGGTTGACAGAAGCCGTGACGGCAGGGCGCGACAGGCCCGTCAACTCCCCGATTCGCGAGGGCGAAAGAAATGTCTGCCTTTGGCACAGCGCCCGATGCAGACATCCAATAATCAATTTCTCGTTTTTTCCCAGCGGTACATCCGAGGATTTCCACATCAACCTGGGGAAGGCAAGTACAGCTTGCATCAGTGCAAGCGCCAGATCTTCCATGACGTTCTCCTTCCTTTTAATTATGGTTCTGAATTATTTCTTTTATAAATAATATACTTCCTGAATCATTTGTCAATCCTTTTTTGAAGATTTCATGGTCATGACAAGATGCTCCATATTTCCGTCCCAATTTTGGATTTTAAATCATGTGGCGTTCGGTTACATCGATTTACAGCGGGCAAAAGATGGCGTGGCCATTTCGCCATATGCATCAGCGCTTAATCGCATATGTGAAATGCGCGTAAAAAACATGCCATGTAATGGAGTCTCCCCCACATGGCATGTAGAACGATTTTTATTCCCAAAAGCTGATATTTCAGTATCCTGCGCATATACGGCGGCACTGTATGAAGTTTTCAAGTGCTTTCCGTATACATGGCAACGCCCTATCGTATCAAAGCGCATGCAGTTGACTCGTGTCCAACACAGGCCAAACTGCACGCGCCTGTACAAGCTTCCCTCACTTTCCAACGGACGCCTGGTACCCCTCTCCCCAGTTCCACATGGCATCGAGGATGGGCTTCAGGCTCTGCCCCAGCGCTGTCAGCGAGTACTCCACCCGTGGCGGCACTTCGGCATACACCTTGCGATGTACCAGCCCGCTGTTTTCCATGGCCCGGAGCTGCGCGGTCAAAACTTTTTGCGACACGTTGCCAACAGAGCGCTTCAGCTCGCCAAATCGCTTGGTCCCCGTCAGCAAATCGCGCAGGATCAGCACCTTCCATTTGTCGCCGATCAATGTCAGCGTCGTCTCCACCGGGCAGGCCGGCAACTCCTTTTTCACCGTTTGCTCTGCCATCTCCATCCCCTCCGCACATGGTTTCCTTTGGATATTTTTACCCAATTTATACTATACTTCCCTTTTGGAAATCAATATGGGCAGATCGTCCATTTTCCCTTTGGAAAAAATTTTTTCAACATGCAAAAGACGCGCAAGCCCGCTTTGCTGCGCAATTGTTTCCTACTGGTAATCGCCCAATTGTTTCCCACAGGTAACTACAGCACAATATTGTGCGTACTTTTTGTTGGGCAACTTACCCCGTATAACGCAGGCAAGAGCCAGAGAGAACGGCCGTTCTGGGCTTACGGATACCATGGTCAAAGTCCATGGCGATGAAAAACGTTTCACCAACCGCATGAATTACGAGGAGGAAACACAAATGACCAACACACAAAAAGCACTTGCCCTCATCAACACCTTTGCCACCGGCGATACCGAACAGGCCGCCAATCTGCTGACAGAGGGCTACATTCAGCACAACCTGGCATACGGTACGGGTCGGGACGCCTTTGTCGGCTCTGTCGCGTATCTGGCATCTGCACCGGTCAAGACGACTGTGCGCAACATCCGCGCCTTCGCAGACGGCGACAAGGTGTTTTTGCAGACCGTCTACAACTTCGCCGGGGCGGGCGAACAGGTGGCCTTTGACATCTTCCGCTTTGATGCAGACGGAAAGATTGCCGAGCACTGGGATAACCTGGCCCCGGTCGCTGCGCCCAATCCGTCTGGCAGAACGCAGATTGACGGTTCAACAGAGCTCAAGGACCTGGAGCGCACAGAAGAAAACCGCGCCATCGTCCAGAATTTCCTGTACGATGTGATGCAGGGCAACAATGCGGCAAAGACGCCTGAATACTTTGAGGGCGATACGTACATACAGCACAACACCGGCATCGCAGACGGCCTGTCGGGCTTGGGAGAGGTGCTGTCGGCGCTTGCCGCGCAGGGTATCGAAATGATCTACACCACGGTGCATCAGGTGCTTGCGCAGGGCAACTTTGTGCTGGCCGTCAGCGAGGGGACCTTTGGCGGCGCACCGACCAGCTACTACGACCTGTGGCGCGTAGAAAACGGCAAGATCGCTGAACACTGGGATGTGATGGAAACCATCGCAGATCCGTCCACGTGGCAGAACCAAAACGGCAAATTCTAATTGCATCCTGCAAGGGGCCCTGTCAGCCATTGCGGCTGCAGGGTTCTTTTGTCTCACTGCATATCCGGCCATTGCAACGGCTGGCATTCCATGCAATGGGGCGCTATGCGCGTGACCGTGTTCGGCAACTTCTCACCGGTGATCAGCTTTCACCATGCGTTTTCAGCATCGCTCTCTCCCTGCCAAACAGCATCTGAAAAAGCGCCCAAGGCGCCTGCACTTGAACATGCAATTCCCCGACAAAATCGTTTAAGGATGGCATGGCTTCTGAGCGCAAGGTATCGGCTGGTACAAAGCGACGTGGCGGCAAGCGCATTTGCAACCCCGCACCCGACTTTAACAAAAACGAGCAATGGTGAAATAACAAAAGACCCATCTGGAATCAGATGGGTCTTTTGCCGCGAAATACATCGCGATGTGGTACCCCCTCAGGGACTCGAACCCTGGACACCCTGATTAAGAGTCAGGTGCTCTAGCCAACTGAGCTAAGGAGGCATGTGTGTATGGAGCGGGTGATGGGAATCGAACCCACGTAGCCAGCTTGGAAGGCTGGAGCTCTGCCATTGAGCTACACCCGCAAAAGAAGGTGGGAGCGGTAGACGAGATTCGAACTCGCGACATCCCCCTTGGCAAGGTGGCCCTCTCCCACTGAGCTACTACCGCCTGTACATTACTTTGGTGCGGGCGAAGAGACTTGAACTCCCACGCCTGTTGGCATTGGAACCTAAATCC